>DOVG01000109.1 GCA_003520205.1 Lachnospiraceae bacterium | reverse complement strand
TTTACCGCAGTTGCTCTATAAAAGAGAAACTGCGGTTTTTTGTATTGCAGTTCAGATGGTTAAATGTTATTATATTCTGTTAGATAATACTAATTGGAGGTTGATGTATGAAATATGGGTTTATAGGCGCTGTTATGCCACTTATTCTTGATAAAGTAACATATAAATATCTTACAAGTGATGGTGTTGATGTAACAAAAGAGTTTAAAAGACAGGTAAAAGCTGAATATAAAGCTATGGTAAAAAGAACTCCCGGTCTTGCGAAGGATAATAGTCTGGCAAAGAATTTATATATCGGTTGTTATCTCCTCGCCTTTCCTAAAGCACATCCGAGTATTATCACAGAAGAACGCTTTGAGGGAATGATAAAGGCCATGTGCGATGAGATGGTTAAAAGAGGAAAAGAAGATGACAGTGCTATCTCTGAGAAAAGCAAAAAGGAAAGAGAAGAAGCTGCAATAAAGTCACAGACTTCAAGTTATGAGATGGACTGGGTTTCGACCTTCAAAAGAGGAGAAGATGGAACCAGCTATGAATTCACATATACTAAGTGTGGACTCTGTGAGCTTGGTCGAAGAGAGGGATGCTTTCATCTTATAAAGTACTTATGTAAGACAGATTACATAAGCTATGATATGGGAGGTGCAAAGCTTGTCAGAGAACATACCATAGCAAATGGTGATGAGTTTTGTGATTTCCATGTTTATAAAAAATGAGTTCAATTATGTGTAGAAATAAATAAAGAATAGTGAGGTAATACGATGGGGATTGCTTTGATAGAAGGACTTATATGGTCTGTTTTATGGGTTATATATGTATATGTGATAGTTACCAAGTTTCCATGGCAGATGATGCATGATTATCCGGAGGACATACAGAAAGCTGCAACGCTTTCTGAACCAACGGACAAACAAAAAAGGAATGCGAAGCTTTTTGGAACTATAGGTTCTTTAGTTATATTTGCAAGCCTGATTGGATTTGGTCTGGTTCAGTTTTACCATAAAGATTTATCCTTCTTAGCTATATTAATCCATATATTCATCATTGGAATGACATGGAATGTTATAGATCTTCTGATTATGGATTGGCTTATTATCTGTATCATTACGCCAAAGTGGGTTGTGATAGAGGGGACTGAAGGATGCAAGGGCTATAAGGATTATATGTATCACTTTAAAGGTTTTTTAATAGGCTGTGTATATACAGCAATTATGACACTTGTTATATCAGGAGTTGATTATCTGTTATTAAGATTTGTGTTGTAGTTGATAAGGAGTGGCAAATGGAAGGTTTGGTTAATAGAGCAATTCGCAGATACTTAAAGAAGCATTATCCAAGGAGTATGAAGAAAATTATAACAAGGGCTGAAAGAATACGTCCGAAACTGATGAAGAAAGCACCTGATATGGGTGGTAAGGAAAATACTCTGGCAGGCAACCTTAATATGTTTATTTTGTTTCTATCATATTACGAGGCTACTAATCATAGGATGGCAGGCGAGGCAATTGATGAAATAATTGATGATATATACAAACACTTATATTTATTGAACAAGATTATGGATATCAATAATAAGAGATTTCTTAAACTGTTAAGAAAGTATCTATATAGGAGCTATCAAAAGTATGCCGATAAGGTTTCTGAAAAGAGAAGTCATGGGCAGTGGATGGATACGTGGGGGATGAAAGTTAATCCCAATAATGATGATAGAGGCTTTTCATTTACTCTTGAGGGATGTCCTCTTGTTGAATATGCAAAGAAATATGGATATATGGATCTCATGCCTCATATGTGTGCTGTAGATCATACATATGCAAAACTTATGCATGCAAAACTGATCAGAACACATACCGTTGCTACAGGAGCGGACTCATGTGATTACTGGTATGTTCCGGACAAGAGCAAAACGGCAAGAGAATATAAAGGCGTAATAGTATAGATTGGAGGAAACGATAATGGGACTTTTTAATGATTTTATTAACCAGACAAGGAAACCGAAGGGATTTCTTGGAAAGATGATGGTAAATGGCATGAATGGCGGTCACGCAAAGCTTGCAGATTGGGGAATGTCTCATCTTACAAAGATTGATCCTAAGGAGATTGTGGAAATAGGTTGCGGAGGTGGCAGAAATGCAGGAGAACTGCTTAGAAGATATTCTACCGCTAATGTCACTGCAATAGATTATTCCGAAGTATCAGTTGCTAAAGCAACTTCATATAATCAAAAGATGATTGAAGCTGGCAGATGCATAGTCAAGCAAGGGGATGTGTCTCAACTTGATCTTTCTGAAGAAAGCTTTGATCTTGCAACGGCCTTTGAAACAATATATTTCTGGCCTGGCCTTGAGAAGTGTTTTGCTGAGGTAGCAAAGGTTCTTAAATCGGGTGGAGTTTTTATGATCGTTAATGAATCAGATGGTACAGATGAAGCAAGTCTAAAATACGAGCAAAAGATAGAAGGCATGAAGTGTTATACAGGCGAAGCCATAGAAGAGGCTCTTAAGGCTGCCGGTTTTAGAAAAACAAAAACTATTCATCATAGTTCAAAACCATGGATAACAGTACTTGCAAAGAAATGATGCTATTTATGCTTTTTAAATAGATAGGGTGACATATTTGACTAAGTGTGAAGGAGACTGGAATAAAAGATGAATAATCAGAAGAGGAACGCAATCCTAGGATTTGTTGGAGCGGTATTATTTATGATTGGTGATTGCCTGCTCTATGTGTATCCGGGACGTGATATGAATTTGGACATTGATCCGATATTTGCTGAGATGCCCGTATGGAGATTTACCGTATCTGCATTCTGTGGTTTCGTTGGTATGGCGTTTATGTTATTTGGATTTCAAAGCCTGTATTCTATGACACAAATGGTTTGTGGAAGAACCTTGCAGGTTTTGATGATTGCCGGGGCAGCCGGTGTAGGAGGGACAGCCTTTGCACATTTTAATCTGGGCAGCCTGATGCCACTAACATATAAAGCGGTTTTATCCGCAGGTGAATCTGCTGATATTGCAGAGAAAGCTTGTGAATCAATGATGGTTTGGATTACTCCGATAGATATTGTTATCATCATTGCACTTTATCTACAGCTGATTGTTCTTGGATATATGATTCTTAGCGGCAAAAGTGGACTCAGGAGATGGTATATACTTGTCAGTCCATTAGGAGCAGTATGTTTTGGCTTACTATGGGCAGTAATCTTTAAGGGAACCCTTTTAGAAGGCGGCTGGGGATCATGTGAGAGTCTGGGAGAAGGGCTGATGTATATTACTGCATTTTCATATTGGAAGAAACAAGAAGAGGGGTAATTATATTTAATAGAATTGAAGGAGTAAATATCTAATGAAATATTCATTTAAAGCATGGTTTTATGGTCATTTTTTTCACACTATATGCAAACCACAATACAAAGTTGCAGGAGTTAAAAGTAGGAATGTCGGGAAAATAGTAAAAGAGCATAAAGCTATTACTATTAGAGCCAAGGATATGAATGATGAAAAGCTTCTTTCTTCATACATCATGGGTATATATTTTATTGCTATGAACAGATGTACTGGGTTATCTCCTGAAGATAACTATAATATACTGGAGAGTAGTCTAAAAAAATCCAGTATGTTCAGAAAAGGACTTGGAACTGCAGAAGCCTATCTTGATGAAAAATATATTCCAAGAAGGCTTAAGTGGGCAGAGGAAAGTAAAAGGCGAAAGAATGAGAATAACTGGGTGCTGGATGTTCTTCCTAGATGTGAAGAATATGACTTGGGATATGATTACCATGAGTGTGGAATATGCAAAATATGTAAGGATGAAGGTTGTTTTGAACTTGCAAAATATCTGTGTCAGTTCGACTTTATGATGGCAGATCTAATGAATGCAAAACTTGTACGAACAACGACTATCGCTGAAGGCGGAGATTTATGCGATTTCAGATATAGTCTCAAAAATCCTCAAAACATGTAAAAGAAATTTTCTACTGTGTCTTTTCATTAGAATGACGAAGAGGTGAAAAAGAATGAAGAAACTACAAGGATTGACTTCAAAAGAAGTCGAGAATATATCTCGTCAGGTTGCTGATGTATGATCTTATTCGTGAGGAATAAATGAATAAAAGTATATTTATAGGCTTAATAGTACCTTTTATGGGAACAGCATTGGGGTCTGCATGTGTTTTCCTAATGAAAAGCAAAATGAGCAGGCAAGTGGAACGCTCGCTCACAGGCTTTGCGTCCGGTGTTATGGTGGCCGCGTCAATTTGGAGTCTGTTAGTTCCGGCTATGGATCAGACGCAGGCTATGGGGCGGCTTGCTTTTGTTCCTGCGTTTTTTGGATTTTGGGCAGGAATATTATTCCTTCTTTTTCTTGATTCGGTAATACCACATCTTCATATGAATACCGATAAGGCGGAGGGACCAAGAAGCAAGCTGGCAAGAATGACTATGATGGTTCTTGCAGTAACTCTTCACAATATTCCGGAAGGAATGGCAGTAGGAGTGGTTTATGCTGCTTTTAAATCAGGAAATGAGAGTATATCAGCTGGAGCTGCACTGGCTCTTTCACTGGGTATTGCAATTCAAAATTTCCCGGAAGGTGCTATTATTTCAATGCCACTTGCTGCAGAGGGCAGAAGCAAGAAAAAAGCGTTTATATATGGAGTGTTATCCGGGGCTGTTGAACCACTGTTCGGTTTTCTGACAATACTTGCAGTAGGTTTTATAGTACCTGCCATGCCATATCTCCTCAGCTTCGCTGCAGGAGCAATGCTATATGTAGTAGTAGAAGAACTTATACCGGAAATGTCAGAAGGCGAACATTCAAATATTGGTGTTGTAATGTTTGCGGTGGGATTTTCACTAATGATGGCGCTGGATGTGGCGCTTGGATAATCTATTAATTAGGAAATCAGGACTTGCGGTAGCAGTTATTATGCTACATAAATAAATAGAGAAGGAGAAGATGTATGAGTGTTAAATATGAGGTTTTAAAGAAGGCGGTAAAGGTTGTTGGCTTGAAGAATGAGTGGGCTGGAAAAAGTGCTGAAGAAATAATAGAGCAAAAGAAGAAGGATAATGCTAAGAATTATATACATAAGCTTAGTGATGACGATTTTGAGATTAGTCAGATTCAGGTTGATGGATTTACTGTTATTAAAATGATTCATAAAATCAAAGTAGCAAATGCAAATCTTTTTATTATTGGTGGCGGTATGGTAATGGCACCAAGACCGGATGCTGTTAAGAAGGCTCTTAAGTTTGCGAAGGAAACGGGTGTTGATGTTTTTGTTCCATATTACCCGCTTTGTACTGATTATCCGTTAACAAAAGCGTATGGAATGATTCATGAAACCTATAAAGAAATGCTTAAAGATTATGAAGCTGAGAATATTTCGGTTCTTGGTACTTCTTCGGGTGGTAACTTAGCACTTGGAATTGTTCCATATATCAATGATGGTCATGATGATACTCCGGTTCCCGGACATATAATAGCTATCTCTCCCGGTACATGTGTTGATACAGAGGAAGAGTGGCAGAGAATGCTTGAGCTGGACGAAAAGGATGTGGCAATTCCGGCAGAGTATATGAAGACTGCTGTAGATATAATGCGTCATGGTGATGATACAGTTCCGGAATATATGATATGGTTGCAGAAGGGTGATTTTACTGGATGCCCGCCGGTAACATTTATTTATGGCTCTGACGAAACGCTCTACGGATGTGCGCCTTCCTTTGAAGCGGCAATGAAAAAGTATGATGTGGATTATGAAATGATTGTTGGAGAGGGCATGTTCCATTGTTATCCGGTATTTCCGCTTGTCAAAGAAGCAAAAGAAGGCTGGGATATGATGGTAGATCTGGTCAGAGATATACATGCGGGTACAAAAGTTATGGGAATAACAAGAAAGAGACCGGATTATAAAAACTGGGTTCCTAAAGGGATGGTTGATGGCCTTATGGCTGGAACAGGAGCCTTGCTCTTAGGCTATACATTGTCAGACTTATTTACAAAGAAATCTTCTAAGATTGTAAAGGTAGGAACAAAGTCTATATTTGGCATCGGAACCGTTTTTTGTGGAGCTTGTGCCTTATGGTGTTTACTTCTGTATAAGCAGTTCTCATATGATGGTAAGCGTAAGATGTCAAAGCAGATAATAGATGGTGTAGCTAAGTATGTAAAGATTCCTGATGGTGGAACGGGACTTGATGTTGGATGCGGAAGTGGTGCGCTTACGATAGCATGTGCTAAAAGAAATGTAGGTGCAAAGATGGTTGGAATTGACCGTTGGGGAAAAGAGTATGCTTCCTTATCCCGAAAGCTTTGCGAAGATAATTCAGAAGCAGAAGGAGTTCATAATGCATCATTTAAAAATGGAGATGCAGTTCATTTGGATTATGATGATGAATCATTTGATGCGGTTACAAGCAACTATGTATATCATAATATAACGGGCAAAGATAAGCAGGACCTGCTTCGTGAAACACTTCGAGTACTTAAGAAGGGTGGAACATTTGCAATACACGATATTATGTCCAGAAGCAGATATGGTGATATGGAAGCATTTGTTGACGAGTTAAAGAACGAAGGTTACGAAGAAGTAAGACTTATTCACACTGATGATGGTTTATTTATGTCAAAAGTTGAAGCAACTTGGATGGGACTATCCGGTTCCAGTCTCTTGGTTGGAAAGAAATGAGGATAAATAGTGTTAAAAGTTTTTATGATAATTGCTTGTATAGGACATATAGTATGTGGTGTTACTGATTGTATGTTGGCTTATTCAAAGAGCGGAAGGTTTGATTTTTCGGATTCAAAGGATCCTGAGAAAATGAGACGTGTTTTTTCGGAAATGCCCTTAAGACAAATAGAACTGGCAACTTTAGTCGGCATTTTTGCTCTCTTTGCAGCTGCTCCAGGATATCTGAGTATTTCCATGTGGATAGCCCAGTATTCAAAAATGACAGGTAATGTTTGCTTTATAGCATCGTTATTTTTCATAGTTCTTATTGTTACACATCATGGCTTCTGTGGCGCGGTAGAGTGGTTTTTTATAAGGTTTGGAAGAACGGATGAGGCGCTATTGGCGATTATGGAATTCTTTAAGAAAACCGTGATTACAGCAATTGCTTATGTGGGTTTACTCGTATTTGCGATAGTGTTCTTTGTGTTAGTTATTACCGGAAAGACTGATCTTCCAAGATGGGCAGCGGTCTTTAATACATTTCCTATATTTCTCATATTGGCGCCAACCAAAGCTCCAGCTAAGGGAAATATAGCAAATGCAATTATGTTTCTCGGAATGAGTTTTTTGCTGTAAGCAGGTTGTATGAATGGATAGGTTATTTTAGAAAAAATGAAGAAATTGTGATGAACGATTCCATATGTATGACCTTATTCGTGAGGTATAATTATTCATAGATATATAAAAAAACAATGGGAAAAGGGATAAAAGTGAAAAAATACCATATTGAAAAAAATACAGTACAGGAGACATTGATAATACCTTTGTATGGCAGAAAGGTATGCTCCGAGAAATTTCCAAATCTTTTTAAAGATTCGGAGGCAGAAAGACTATGCAGTATGCTTGATTATGATTTCGAGGAAAAAGGTAAGAAAATGGAGACTACAGCTGGCCTCTTCGGTGCTCTGGAGGTTGCGCAACGTCAATATGATATAAGTTGTGAAGTGAAGGATTTTCTTATTGACCATCCTAAGGCGGCTGTTGTAAATCTCGGGTGTGGACTTGATGATACCTTTCACAAGTGTGATAATGGAACCTGTTATGGTTATAATATTGATATGCCAGATGTTATTGCGATTCGTAATGATATTCTTAAGGAGAGGGATAGAGAAAAGAATCTGGCCTATAATCTAAATGACTTCAAATGGATGGATGAAATCGATTCTGATAACGGAGTTATATTTTTTGCAACAGGTGTGTTCTATTATTTCAGAACAGAAGATGTTAAGAAATTATTCTGTGAGGTAGCAAAAAGATTTCCTGGTGGAATATTGGTTTTTGATTCCTGTAATAAAAGAGGCGCAAAAATGATGACAAAAACATGGCTGAAAGAAGCAGGAATAAAAGATGTCCAGGCATTCTTTTCTATTGAAAATGAAAAAGAGTTACTCAATTGGAGCAATGATTTTAAAAGTATTACATCAAAAAGCTATATGAGAGGATACAGAGATATTTATAATTATGTAAGTGGAATTCATAAGTTGATGATTAGGTTCTGCGATAGTTTTGTAAAAATGCTTATTGTAAAAATACAGTTTTAAAAAGGTAAAAGAAAAATGCTTAAGAACTATGTTAAAGAAGGACAGAAACTTCCGATGTTCGGTGTTGGACCATTTATTGTTTATGGAATGATAGTTTTGAATATCATCGGAATTGTATTATTTGGGTATGTTTTCAAAATCGGAATTCTGGATAAACCTTGGACTGTGATATTTCGAATAGTAGGAGCATTTCTGATTATATTCGGATTTGTCGTATGGTTTATAGGATCTCTTCGTTCTGATATGGATGCGTCTATAACAGAGAACAGACTTCAAACTAAAGGTATATATTCCTGGGTCAGAAATCCTATGTACAGTGGTTGCTGGATAGCTATATCAGGTGGGATACTTATGTGGCATAATGCGTGGTTGCTTATTTTTCCATTCATAGATTGGGTAATTATGACAGTAGCTTTGATAAACACTGAAGAAAAATGGCTTCTTGATTTGTATGGCGAAGAATATGCAGAGTATAAGAGACACGTAAACAGATGTATTCCTTGGATTCCAAGAAAGAATTAATGCGGAGGTATGAGCGACAGATATGAAGTTCTTTGAATTTGGAAAAGAGAATGATAGAACACTTATGATTGAGTGTGGATATCTTGCAAAATGGTATCCCGGTCTCATGCCATTTATTGATGAGGCGAAGAAGAAATATCATATAATTGTTCAGGCGTATGATGGGTTTAATGATGATGAACCTGACAAGGTATTTCACTCGATTATGGATGAGGCTCAGTCAGCAGCTGATTTTATTGTAGATAAGCTTGGTGGCAAATTAGATATTCTGTATGGGATATCTCTCGGAGGTATGGTAAGTAACGAAATACTTATGGATGAAAGGATAAAGGTTCATACATTCATAGCTGATGGATATACTATCATGCCTATGCCTACTTTTAAATCAGAGAAAGTTGAGAAGTTCTATATAAAGGCATACTCATCTATTATTTATTCTGTTCTTACAAAACATCAGGGAATACTTGTTACTCTACTGGGGAGAACGAAAGAATCCATAAGAGAATCCCTATATACAAATGTAAAGATGGAATCAATAAGAAATAGCGTCATAATGGAGATTGGTTATAATTATAAATTTGAAAGTTTTAATAAAACAGATTCATATATCTTCCATGGATCAGCAGAAAGAGCAGCAGCCAGAAAGGTGCATAAACTGAAAAAGAATGGAATACATTTCTGTCATAAGATGTTTAGAAATATCGGTCATGCAGAACTGATCCATAAGAATCCCAGGGCATTAATACGATTAATAGAAAAGGCATATAATGGAGAAATATAAAAAAACAATTAGGTGAGTTCTATGAGTAGTATTTACTTCGGAAATGAGTTTATTATAGTTAAGCCTTCATATAAGCAGACTAATGAACATAAACATAATATGCTGCATCTTTTTGTGGGAAATAGTGTACTTAGTATGAATGCTGGTAATGAAACTATTGTAGGTAGACTGATTATATTAGATAAGAATATAGTTCATAGAGCGCCTGACGGTGATGTAAAGTATTTTTTGTTTATTGATCCTACATCACATTTTGCAGATAAGTTGAAAAAGCACTATATCAATGAATATGGTTTTTATTCAAGTGAGGATGATAGTCTTTCATCTGAGAAAGAAACCAGTTTTGATAAAATAATAAATATACTGGCATTATTTTTCGGTGAAGATGTTTTTATGAAAAAAGCTGAATGTGATCCCAGAATTCTCCGAATGATGGAGGAAATAGATACTTTTAAATGTGTTGATAAAAAGGTATCTGATATTGCAAAAGAATATGGGTATTCAGAAAGCTATTTGACTCATTTGTTTAAGAATGAAACAGGAATTCCTCTAAAAAACTATATGCTTATGCGACAATTTGAGTATGCTTGGACTAAGATAAGCAATGGATGTAAGATTACTGAGGCAGTGACGGATGCCGGATTCAGCTCATCCTCACATTTTTCAGATGTATGCCAGAAACTGACAGGGATAAGTGCTATGGATGTAATGAAAGAGTTGTCTTAAAAAAGCAGATTTATAGAAGTAAAATGTACATGGGTTTTGTATCATAGAATCACTAAGAAAAAAGGAGATTCAAGATATGAAATTCATGTATTTTTTTGATAATAATCTTAAAAGATATGTAATGTATGGAAAGCGTATGCTCCATCCACAGGAAACCGGGAAGTATGAGGCTGGAATAAGTTGTATAAGAGAGGATGATGTGAACATCTGGTTCTATACAAAGAATAATAAAACAATAGCTATTGATGCAGGACACTTAGACTTTAAAGGAATTAATAAGGAGTTTAAGAAGATTGATATTGATGGAAAAAAGATAGGACATGTTCTTTTGACTCATTCGGATGTTGACCATTGTGGAGGAGTGGATAGATCTGCAAAGAATTACATTTTTCCAAATGCAAAGGTTTATATAGGAAAAGGTGAGGAAAACTATTTTGGTGGTGCAGTTTGCAGAATGATAAAAGCGGGAATTCCGTTAAAGAATCCTGTACGACTCAGAAAAGGATACAGAACAGTAACAGATGGAGAAATATTCGACCTTGATGGTATAAAGGTTCAGGTAATTGATGTTCCGGGACATACGATTGGGCATGTATGTTATATCGTAGATGATAAGATACTTTTCAGTGGAGACTGTCTTGCTATTAATTCTGAAGGTGGATATAGTCTTTTTGATTTCTTTACCCAGAATCCGGAATTAAATAAAAAATCATTAAGAAATCTGAAAAGCATTATAGAAAAATCTTCTGTAGAATATGTCTGTACTGGACATAGTGGTATACACAGACTTAATGAAAAAACGTTTGCACATATTGATAAATCGGCAAAGAGCAGTTTAAGAAAACCATTTGATCCGACAGCGCCGAAAAGTATTGTTTCATAGCTCTAAAAATATAACCAAGGAGAAATCCTTGGTTTTTTGTTGACAAAAATCAGGTGTTATATATATAATATGAAAACAGAGCATATACTCGGTTTTGCTGAATGGAGGATAATATGGAAAAAGGAAATAAAAAAAAGAGAGAGCTTCAGAAGGCACTTAAGATGCTTGCTATAGAGAAGGGATACGCTAATGTTACGATGAAGGATATTGGTGAATATGTAGGACTATCAGTAGGCGGGCTCTATCATCATTATCATGATGTTGAAGAAGTATTTATGGATTTGATTGCAAGTGAGACCGGCGATGTATGGGATGGGTTTTCTGATGTGAAAGGTTATGAAGACTTTATGAGAGCCCTTGATTCCTATTTTGAGGCAGAAAAAAAGGAACTGCTTGGTGAGGTGCCTTCTGTTAATACTCTTATGTATGAGTATTATTTCAGCAAGCCGGAAGCTGAACGCGTCATTATTATGAAAGCTGCACATGATGAGGTAGTTTCTGAGATGTCAAAAATACTATCGATTGTTTATGAAGATAAGAAATTGAGAATTAGAATGTCGGAGCATATATGTGTAGTGCTGCAAGGCCTTACACATTTATCTTTCTCTGGTTGTATCACCAGAAAAATCATCGAGGATGAGTTCACAATGCTTATGATATATCTGAAAAACAATTATGACATGATGAAGGGAGAATAATATTGAAGATTCTTGTATATGGAGTAGGTGCAATCGGATCATTACTTACACATTTTTTATGTAAGGCTGGAAATGATGTTACTGTTGTAGCTCGAAGTACCTATGATGAACTAAAAAAGAATGGACTCATAGTGGAACATTATTTAAAGCATCATAAAATCACTGTTGATTATCCGAATGTTATTAGAGAAGTTCCATTGGATGAGAAGTATGATATTGTCTTTTCAGTAATGCAGGCTCAGCAACAGCTGAATCTTTTGGATGCTTTGTCAAATGTAAATACAAAACTTGTAGTGCTTGTGGGGAATAACCTTGAAGCTGACAGATGTGAAAGCTATATAAGGGAACATGCTGTTTCAAAACGCCTTGTACTTTTCGGATTTCAGAATTCTATGGGACATCGTGAAGGTGGTAAAGCGGTTACAGGTGGTCTTCCTGTTACGGAGCTTGTTATAGGTGGGCTTCATGCGCCTGCCAATCCCAAAGCTGTTTTACGCGTTAAAAAAGCTCTTAATGTAAAAGGTTATAAAGTCACAGAAATAGACAATATGTATTCATATTATCTTAGTCACGTAGCCGAGCTTATGCCTTATATCTCAATGTGTTATAAAGTAAACTATGATCTGAAGAAGCTTTCGAGAAATGATATAAAGACGATAGTTAAAGCTTCCAAAGAATGTTTTGACTATCTTAAAAGTACTGGCATCATTCCCATGCCACCAAAGGAAGATGAATACTACAACGGAGGAATCAAGGGATATGGAATGTTAGTTTTATACAGAATAATGTCAAGAACTGTTCTTGGAAAGCTGTGCATATCCGATCACAGCAAAAACGGTATAGCAGAGAATATATATATCGTGCAAAAGTTTGATGAATATAGAAAGTCACATCCGGGGAAAGCTATGCCAGTGTGGGATACTCTTATGAAATATATTCCTCAATCGGAATGATACAAACAAAAGATTGACAAAAATATTTATAAGAGATATTATATAACACGGTTATATAACAGAGTTATATAACCGTGTTATTATTATTGCAGTAAAGGAAACAGATATATGAAAGATAAGGAAGCTACAAGACAGAGAATACTTGAGATGGGGAAAAAGGCCTTTATAGAAAAGGGTTATGAAGGAGCCTATCTACGAGATATTGCTAAGGAGGCCGGCGTTACAACCGGAGCTTTTTATGGACATTACAAGGACAAGGACGCATTATTTGTTGATCTTGCCAGACCTGTACTTGATGGATTGAAAGAGGAGTTATCTAAAATACAGCAGGAATATCAGGTGATTGATAACAAAAAGCTTAAGGATAATCCGATGATTCTTCTTTCTGCTGACGGTGTAATTGATTATGTATATGACCATCTGGATGAAGTGATGTTAATTCTTAAGTCTGCAGATAAAACATCACTTGCAAACTGGCAGGAAGAATTGTTTGAAGAAGGAGTAGCAGAGGCTGAGGAGTATCAACGTAAATGGAAGGAAGCAGGGATTCTTCGTAATGATTTTGATGCTGAGTTTATCTCTATTATTACTGCTTCGTATTTTAAAAGTATCATAGAAGCTGTATCCAGAGGATTTGACAGAGATAAGACGAAGCAGTTTGTAAGTATGCTTTCCATTTATCATACAGGTGGATTACAGACATTGGCTGGCAGTCAAAAGAAAAAACGATAAAGGAGCATAGAATAATGGTAATAACGATTTTACTTTCAGTAATGATGATGGCAGGTCTGTTCCTGCTTCTATGGGGAGGCGTGGGATTTATACAAGATAAAAAGTTCATGTCTTCAGCACCAAAGGAGGCACTGGAGGTTACTCCTGATAGATTGCCGGAACGATTTAAGGGACAGTATGCTGTAGGTTATGTGATAGTTATAATCGCTTTTGCACTTATGGGTGGAGCCATGGTGATAGGAGCATGGCACGGAATAAAAAATGATTTCAGTTTCTGGCAATTCTTTATAAGATTTATGATCATGCTGCTGGCACTTAAGGCATATGATGTTATCTTCTTTGACTGGGTGCTGCTTTGCAATCAGGGATTTGGATTCTTCACTCATTACTATCCACAGGTTAAAGATATATATAGTCCGAAACTGTTTGGATATAATAAGAAAACTCATATTACTCATGTGATATGCTTTTTCCCTGCATGTGCCATGCTTGCTTGGGTATGCACATTACTTTGATTTGAGGAAGGAAGATTAAATGTTACTGAGTTTTATATATGGTCTTATAGGAATAGTTCTTCTTACAGCATTTTGTCTCCCAGGGGCATTTCTTGTACCACAGAATGCGTATTGGTTTATGACGCCCAGTGCAGTTGAGCTACTGGAAAAATATGGTATTCCCAGAGAACTAAAGCTTAGGGATAAGATAGTCATAGGTTCACTTATGCTTATTGTAGGAGCCGGTTACATCGTAACAATCATAATTGCAGGAAAGCAGGGTGTGGCTTCCGGTATGAATCTGTGGCAGCTTAGTCTTCGCTTTGCGATTATGTTCTGGATGACTTCAATCTTCGATGCCATAGTTCTTGACTGGTGGATGTTTACTAAAACAGATATATTTGGGATTTTGATAAAGAAAAAAACTGGAAAGACACCGGATATTATGCGAGTAGATCCTCAGTGGGATGGATACGAAATACATAAACTAATTATAGAGGCTGTTGTATCTGTGATAATAGCACTAATTTTTTTAAAAATTCTAAAGTGAGAATAATCTCATTTTATTATTGACAATTCTCCGGATATTATTTATCCTAAAAAATGAGAAATATCTCACATAAGGAGGAATAACTATGGATATATTAAATCCAACTGCTGTTATAGGAACTAACGCGTGGGGTGGAAAGCTATATGGAAAAGCAATCAGAGGCAATTATGTTGAAGATGATATTATCAAGGAAGCTATGAATGAAGCAAAGGGATGTGATATTCCTTTATATGATCTGGCGAGGGATTATGGTCTTGGAAAAGCTCAAAAGATGATAGGAGAGTTTGGGACTGAGGATGTCTTAATTTCTGCAAAATACACTCCATTTACGCATTATAAAAAGGGATGTGTCAGGAAATCGCTGATGAAGGACCTTGATGATTTTAAAAGAGACTATGTAGATGTATACTGGTTGCATCTTCCAACAGATATTAAGGAACATTTGAATGAAATAGCCGAACTATATAGAGAAGGAAAGATAAGATATGTAGGGGTTTCAAACTTTACTCTCGAAGAATGCAAGAGATCAAAGGATATACTTGAATCACATGACATTCCGCTTTATGGAGTACAGAATCATTACAGTATTTTATGTAGAGATTGGGAGAAAAATGGTCTACTTGAATGGTGTAAAGAAAATGATATACTGTTTTGGGGATGGGCAACTCTGGAGGAAGGACTTCTAGTGGATCCAAGAGTTAGAAAAAAGTCTCCATTGAAACTAACGTTCAATAGAAAAGTTAAAAAACTCACGCCTGTTTATAAGGTGATGATAAAGGTCGCTGAAAGACATGAGATAAAAGTGCCTCAGGTTGCCATGGCTTTTTGTGCGACTAAAGGTGTGATTCCGATGTGCGGATGTAGAAAACCGGAGCAGGTAAAGGATCTGGCTGAAGCTGTGAAAGTAAAGCTCACATTAGGCGAAATAAAGAGACTTGAGGAAGTGGCTGATAGATCGGGAGTAAGTATAATGGGGGCAGATATATTCAGACCGTTTGTACTTAAAGAGAGGAAGTAAATACTTATGGATATCAAACAAAGGGTCACTAATGCAGAAGTGGTTCAAAAAAGGGCGATTGAAACAAGAGAGAAAATAATCATATCGGCGTTTGAAATGTACGCAAAGAAAGGCTATAACAAGACAACTGTAGATGAGATAGCAAAGAATGCGGATCTTTCAGTTGGAATAGCTTATAGATATTTTAAAAATAAGAAAGCATTATTACTAAGTGCTCTTGAATATGGTTTTGGAAAAATATCTGAATTATCGGGCACATCTCCAAAAGATATCTTTGGTAAAGATCTGGAAAATGCATTAAAAGCATTCGAGAAAATTCATAGTGATTACAGGGATTTACATGAAGAATTTGAGGGACTTAGACATACTGATGAAGATGTAAGGAATCTATATGATGAGTTTTCAAAAACGGCAATTCAGGAGATTTATAATATGCTTCCTGAAAGAACAAAAAACAAACCGCATACGTTTGAAAATCTTCATATAGCTATTGGCATTATGGAAGATTACTGTCATCATTATATGTACAAAGATTTATCCGATAAGGAACTTAAATATATGAGAAAAAAAACAGTTGAATTAACGGAACAATTATTGAAAAACTGAAATAACTAACAAATCTTTTAATTAAAAAAATTGTATTGACCTGGTCCAAACGGCCAGGTTTATTATCTATCCAAATTAATGAAATGGAGGATAGATAATGAGAGATTTAAGTTTACTTACTTGGAAAGAAGTAAAGGAAATTGACAAAAGAAAAAGTATAGTGTTTGTAGTTATGGCACCAATTGAGGAACATGGAACACACCTTCCACTGGTAACGGATATACTTGAGGGAGAGTACTGGAGTAAAGGGGCAATGCAGGAATTGGAACAAAGAATGGATGTGGAGTGTTATTATCTTCCGTCATTTCCGATTGCTTCTGCATCAGTAAATGAATTCTATGGATCAATACATTTTCCAATGAGTACGACATATGAAGTGACATATGCAATTCTGGAAAGTGTTTGCTATATGGGATTCCGGAATATAATTGTTATAGCATCTCATGCAGATCCACAGCACCAGATAGCAATTGAGAAAGCTGTAAGAAGAATCAATAAACGAAATGGACTCTCAGCTATAGCTCCCATGGGACAGATTTTTATGGGAGTATCAACAGAAAAGACTTCGGAACTTGAAAGATTTGAAAAAGAGCATGAAAATGATTATCATGCAGGATGGATAGAGACTTCCAGCTTGCTGGATATGGATTCAGTATATGTAAGAACTGGCTATGAAAATCTTCCTGATTCACAGATTACTGATAGAGACATGATTTTTAAAAAGAAACAGCTTGAGGCAATGGGTGAGTTTGGTTATATAGGTGCACCAAGATATGCATCAGTTGAGATGGGAAAGGAATTGAATAATAACTGTATAGCTTCAATATGCGATGCAGCAGAAAAATTCTATAAAAGAGAAGGGTATCAAAAATACGAGCATTACTCACTATATAACATTTTACCTTTGCATATTGGTTTTTGGAAATTTGCCGGAAAAGTACGAAGAAAGAAGGTGACTGCATAATGTATACAAGAGGACAATTTGCCGTTATGGGGAACGTCGGAAGAAAAGCACTTCGTCTATATCATGAAGAAGGACTGCTTGTTCCTGTATATATCAATGAGGAAAACGGTTATCACTATTATGACGAGTCACAACTTGAAATCCTTGAAAGGATAAAAAGATTCAGAAAGATTGGATTATCACTTTTTGAGATAAAACAGATTTTGGATGGGAAGGCTGATGAAACCGAAATCATAGAAAGTAAGATTAGTGAAACAGATAATCTTCTAAAAGAATTAAAAGAATATAATAAAGAATCTGAGACAGGACCAATAGAAACGAATGCAGAAGAAATTGATATTACATCATTTCCTAGATGTACATGCATTTTTATAACTGAAAATGTTGAAAGAGAAAATCTTGGGATGTCTGTAGGAAAACTATACGAGAAGGCAGCCAGAGAGGGCATAAAAATAGCAGGTGACCATTTCGCTGTATATGATGGACTAGATAAAGAAGAGAATTTCTCGATGAAAACATGTCTTCCTGTTTTGGAATATAAAGACGATGACATGGTTGAAATATACGAAGATAAATGTTTGCATATTTCATTTATCGGAGGATTCTCAAAAGTATGGCAGGCGCATCAGATGCTTCAACAATACGCTTTAAAAAACAATATCAAATTGGCTGATCGTATATATGAAGTATATAATAAAGATATGTCAGTGGATGTGTATTATGTGATATCCTCGATGGAAACTTAATAAACAATTAATTGTAAATTAAAGATGAACGTTATATGATATGTTATGCTCCGTACAGATAATATTTAGTTAAGAGTATTTTTATAGTAATAGAAGGTTAAGAGGAGAAACGTGATAATGTCAGATAAAAAAGCACTTATAGTGATTGATCTGCAGAATGATTATTTATGGGAAAAAAGAAAATCAAAGTTTACTTATGATACAAAAGTACTGATTCATAATGTAAATGAAGCGATAAATTCTTATAAGGCTGATGGGTACGATATCATTTATATTAAACACATATTGTCTAAATTATTGTGGGGCGTCGGTTTTTCGATTAGAGGAACAGAAGGGGCTGAGTATTATGATGGTGTTAAGATTGTCTCTGATCTCATCTTTGAAAAGAACTGGCCGGACAGCTATACATCGAAAGCTTTTCGAGAGCACATGGAGAAAGAGGCGTACTCTGAGGTGGTTCTATGCGGTATAGATGAATGTGGCTGTGTAGGAGCCACCGCAAAGGGAGCATCCAAGACCGGTGTAAAAGTAAAGATGCTTACAGACTGTATAGGTAGTACATTTTCTGATTCAAAGCGTCAACAGATGAGAGATAAATTAAAGGGTCTGGGCGTACAATATGTTTGATTAAAATTCAAATAGAAAAAATAA
>DOVG01000305.1 GCA_003520205.1 Lachnospiraceae bacterium | reverse complement strand
TTGTTATGCCTCTCTTCTCACAATATTTAAGAACATATCCATATGCAGTTTTCTCTGCGACAGAACCAACCGTACCTGCTCTAAATGAATAGTCCTCTCCAAATATCTCACCTATATAAGCATGAGCTCTTGGCTGATATTCACCAGAGAAGTTAAGGTCTATATCAGGTTCCTTATCACCCTTAAATCCAAGGAAGGTTTCAAATGGTATATCGTGTCCTTCCTTCTTCATCTTTGTACCGCAATGAGGACACTCTGCATCAGGCATATCGCACCCGGACATTCCTTCGTACTTCTTAATTCTCTCGCTGTCGAATTCTGTGTAGTAACACTTCGGGCATATATAATGCGGTGGAAGCGGATTTACCTCTGTGATACCTGCCATAGTAGCGGCAAATGAGGAACCTACGGAGCCTCTTGAACCTACCAGGTAACCATCATCATTCGACTTCCAAACCAGCTTCTGTGCTATGATGTACATAACCGAATAACCATTTCCGATTATGGAATCAAGTTCCTTCTTAAGCCTGTCTACTACCAGCTGCGGAGGATTCGGTCCGTATATCTCGTGCATCTTGCTTTCACATATATCGCGAAGAATCTGATCGGAATTCTCGATAACCGGAGGCGCTTTATCCGGACGAACCGGTGATATTTTATTTATCCACGAAGCTACAAGGTTCGTATTTGTAACTACTACTTCCTTAGCCTTTTCCTCTCCCAGATATGCAAATTCCTCCAGCATCTCTTCGGTTGTTCTGAAGTAAAGAGGCGGTTCTTTCTCCATCTCTTCTTTTACGCTGTCGACTTTCTTCGGCTCTTCCTGACCCTTGGAAAGCTTTTCCTCCATGAGCTCCGCTTCGGTCTTCTTTGGCGACGAGCCTTTTCTTGCCCCTTCGAGAATTATGGTTCTGTATATAGCATCTTCCGGTTCAAGGAAATGTACATCACCGGTAGCACATACAGGCTTATCATATCTCTCACCCAGTTCTACTATCTTACGATTGATATCACGAAGGTCTTCTTCATTTCTTATCCCCTCAGTCTTCTCATCATCTATCAGATATCTGTTATTTCCTATCGGCTGAATCTCCAGATAATCAAAGAATCTGACTATCCTCTCCAGTTCATCCTCCTCTGCTCCATCCAGTATAGCCTGGAACAGTTCACCAGAAGAACATGCCGAACCAACTATAAGTCCTTCCCTGTATTTTTCTATAAGAGACATCGGCATCTTCGGACGTTTCGTAACTCCGACACCACCGAAATAGTTTATATGTGCCTCTGAGACAAGTCTGTATAGATTTGTTCTGCCTGTCTCATTTTTACAGAAGATAACTCCATGGTAAGGTCTTGTTTTTCTTATCATATCCGGAGAAGCTTTACCCAGCTTATTCAGGTCATCCACCGTCTTTGCTCCGGACTTATTTATCATCTTCATAAACTCTATGAATATCTCAGACGTAACCTCTGCATCATCACACGCTCTATGATGATGCGCATTTGTAAGCCCAAAATGCTTTGTAAGTTTGTCAAGATTATACTTACCGAGTTCCGGCAGAAATACATAACCAAGCGTCATTGTATCAAGTGCTGTAAAGTCATATGTGAGTCCAAGTCTTCTCGCGTTAACCTTAATAAATGTAGTATCAAATGTAGCATTATGGGCTACAAGCATAGAATCCTTGGCGAACTCCAGGAATTTCGGAAGTATCTTATCTATGGTTTCAGCATTTTTTACCATTGCATCTGTAATAGATGTAAGCTTTGTGATACTGTACGGAATAGGAACCTCAGGATTTACAAATTCAGAAAATCTTGCTATTACATTTCCAGCTTTATCAAGTCTCACTGCACCGATTTCGATAATCTTACAGAATTTAAAGGAAAGACCCGTTGTTTCAATATCGAATACCGTATACTCCGAATCAAGGCTCTGTCCATGACTGTTAATGACAAGAGTTTTGATATCATTTACAAAATATCCTTCTACACCATAAAGTATCTTGAAGTCTTCAGGAGCATCCTTTACCCCCTTCAGATATTTGTTAGCTGCTGGGAAGTTCTGCACTACTCCGTGATCAGTTATTGCTATAGCCTTATGCCCCCAGTCCAGAGCACGCTGAATAGCTTTCTCAACAGGAAGAACGGCATCCATCTCGCTCATCTGCGTATGAAGATGAAGCTCAACTCTCTTCTCTTCAGCTTCGTCCTTACGATTTTCTCTGAAGTCGTGTATTCTCTTTATACCATTTATCGAACTGAGAACTATATCCTTTGCGTAAGTATCATAACGGACGATACCCTTCATCTGAACAAATGAATTCTCTGGCATATCCTCCAGAATAGCATCGATATCATCCGGCGATACAAATATCTTGAAACCGATAGTATCTGTAAAATCGGTTATGTACGCACTAAGTATAACAAGAGTCTTATCAGTCCCTCGTTTCTTCACTTCGGTTGTTTCTATACCGAATACCTGACCATGAACAACTATCTCAACAGGAGATTCGTCAACTATAGATGATATATCTACCAGATCACCTTCGACATTTTTACCATAGAAGCAGTCCATATCATTATAGTTATTCTTTCTTAGGCGTTCGAGATTTGCTTTATAATCCTTCTTCTTCTCCACTTCAGGCTTTGCCCCTGTATTTATATTCATATCCGGTGTAAGCGCAACCTCGTTATTCTCTACATCATAGGCTTCTTCCAGTTTCTCTTCCAGTTCTCTCTTTTTCTGCATGAATTCATTCTCAGTAGAAGTAACTCCCTTGAAGTTTTCATCAAGATCTGCGGCAGATACATCTGAACCATCTGCACTGGCCTCTGCATTTGCCAGAGCATTTCTTCTGCTACTCGCTCTTTCTTCCGCATCAAGGATACTTGGTGTGATAAGCCTCACAACAGTCTGAATATTCATGCCGAACCTTTCAGCAAAAAGGTCATTAAAATATTTCTCAATGACCGGCTTACGCAGCTTCGACATAGTACCTTCCTCTATACTGAGAGTCAGTGTATTACCATCAGAATCTATCTTTGCATCCTTAACAAGCGAATACTCAACAGAACTCTTTTCTCGTAATTCATCCAGGAAACTATCCCTATAGATTCCCAGCATATTCTTGAGATTATACTGCCCTGACAGAAGATACCTCTCCCTTATAACAACCTTTGTCTTGCTATACTTTCCAAACACAAAAAGGCGGACTGCTGATTCCGCCTGCTTGATATTCTCTCTGGATATCAGATGAGAAGATTCAATGTCTATATATAGTCTGTCGGAACTTCTGACCGAAGTCACACCTACGACCTTTACATCATCAAAATAGGTGTCCACTTTAGGGGGCAGTTCAATCCCCCTGAACACATCCTTAAATAGCTTTTCACTCATTAATATACTCTTTTCATTTATATCGTCAAATGTGAAGAAAACCCCAACTTACTATT
>DOVG01000283.1 GCA_003520205.1 Lachnospiraceae bacterium | reverse complement strand
TTATTTTATGGTTCGTATGCCTTCATCAGAAGCTGCACATTCCTGGCTCCATTATATTCATTAATACCAACCTCGTAAGCGATAGCCAGCTTGCATCCAGTGGCTATTCCTCTAGACATTTTATCACATTCTTCATCTGTAAACCACTCATTTATGTTCTTTTCAAATTCATCTGGTCTGAAGTAAATCACCTCAGAAATCCGCCCTCTGACACTTCTCAGCTTGAGACGCATTACATTCTTATTCTGACCATATATCTGATATCCTAGTATCTCCATATCCTTTTCTGCAAAAAGAGGGTATTCATTGCCTTTTCCAAATGGCTCAAGTGTAGCCAGCTGTTCTGCCAGATTCATAGTCACATAGGACATAGGCATAGGAACATCTATCATGAGGCGAGGCACTTTATCCTGCTCACTAAGTCCTGACTCAGCATTTAATACCCTTCGGAATTCATCCAGCATATCCTTCTTTATAGTCAGACCTGCCGCCATCGGATGTCCACCGAACTTAACCAGCATATCCTTATGTGCATTTATCTTCTCAAACATGTTATAGGCTTCGATGGAACGCCCAGAACCTTTTATAACAGCCTCATCCTTGTCTGTATCCGTAAATACTATAGTCGGACGGTAGAATCTTTCCTTCAGTCTTCCTGCAACTATTCCCGCCAGACTCTCATGTAAACCAGAAACATAGATAATAATCACATCATCCATCCACTTATCCCGGTCACGCTCACTTATGTCGCTCTTATCCAAACCAGCTTTTTCTCTTATCAGATTATCTAAAATGCTGATTGCCTTCTTTTCGCCCTCTTCTGTCATAGACTTACGACTGTCGTTCAACTCTTTAATTTTTACAGCCATGTCAAATGCTGTCTTCTCGTCTTTTTCTGTTAGAAGAGCTAGTGCATCCAGTGCACTTCCAAGTCTTCCTGCCGCATTTATACATGGTCCTATTACAAATCCCAGAGAATAGCTGCTTAGTTTTTTCCCCTTAAGACCTGTTGCTTCCAGAAGTGCCTTTATACCTGTATTTTCTGTTTTCTCAAGACATCTGATTCCTTCTCGCACAAATGTTCTGTTCTCATCCAGAAGTGGCATTACATCACACACAGTAGCGAGCGCTACTTCTTCTATATATTCGTCCCTACCGATTTCCAGCCCCATTGTCTCATATAGGAGTTTTATAAATTTGTATGCAACTGTTGCTCCACATATATCCTTATATGGATAAGTATCACCACTTTGGTGAGGATCAATTATTGCATCCGCATCCGGCAGTATCTCCTGAGGTTCATGATGATCTGTTACAACTACTGTCAATCCGAGTTCCACTGCTTTTGCTACTGCATTTACTGCTGCTATACCGTTATCACAGGTAATAATAGTATGTATCCCATCATTGTAGGCCTTCTCTATAATCCTCTCATTGATTCCGTAACCATCTAGTATTCTGTGGGGTATATCAACAGATACATTTGCCCCAGCTCTTTTAAGTCCATCATAGAGTATGTAGGACGACATGACACCATCAACATCATAGTCACCTACTACACGTATATTCTCACCATCCTCTATAGAGCTCATGATGATATCCACGCCAAGCTCCATATCCATCATACGTTCAGGAGCATATGTGCTTTCAAGAGTTCCATATATATAGTTTTCAAAATCCGACTCAGTTACTACATCTCTGTTTCTGATGACTCTGGCAACTACAGGATCTATTCCATACTTTTCTGATAAAGCTTTAAAATCTGCATTTTTTGCATATATACGCCAGTCCTGATGCATGATGATCACTCCTATCTGAAGACACAAATTTTAAAAGAGGATGGGTATCCCCATCCCCTTTATATAACCGGTTCCCGGCTAAATATTTTAAATTATTTCTTTGCAGTTTCTACAGCTGCATCCTTCTTAACAACATGCTTTCTAAGCCACAGCCACAGTGGTCCTGTTATACAGATAGATGAATATGTACCTGCTATAACACCAACCATAAGTGTAAATGTGAATTCCTTAAGTGATGCAACACCAAGGATATAAAGCATAAATACAGTCATAAATGTAGTCAGGTTTGTATAGATATTACGTGTAAATGTCTGAGAAATACTCGTATTAACTATTTCATCATAACCAACCTTATCAACATTCATTGACTTAAGGTTCTCTCTGATACGGTCAAAGATGATGATTGATGAGTTGATAGAGTAACCTACGATAGTAAGCATACATGCGATAAATGTACCACCAACTGTAAGATACAGAGCCGCATATGCGAAGAACACAAACATTACATCGTGGATAAGTGCAAGCACCGCACTTGCACCGAATCTTACATCGTTAAATCTGATAGCGATGTAGATAAGCATCAGTATAGAAGCTATAACAACCGCCAGAACTGCATCTCTCTGAGTTTCCTGACTGATAGTACTTGAGATATTCTCAGAATCGATTTTATCATCCGTTATCTCAAATGTACTCTTAAGCTTATCAGAAAGCTCCTTACGTTTATCTTCATCAAGATTTACAGACTTAAATACTATCTGATTGGAATTATCAACAATCTGAATCTGAATCTTACTTGAATCTATACCTATTTCATCATATACAGGCAGAACCTTCTGTTCAGCATCCTGAAGGCTCATAGGCTCATTGAATGTAACTGAAGTAGATGTACCACCACTGAATTCAAGTGAGAAATTAAGTGTATTACCACGTGTTCCAATTCCCTTATTAATAAAGAGGAATGCAAGACCTGCTACTATAATTATTACAGAGAAAACACCTGCGTATTTAAATCCATTAGTATATTTAGTAATCTTAGGCTTTTTAGCAGCTCCATAAAGCTTCTTATTAACAACTCCAAGGTTAACAAATGAATTAAGTAAAACTCTAGTGATAACAAGTGCTGTAAACATTGAAAGAACAATACCCAGAATAAGTGTTCTTGCAAAGCCCTTAACTGTACCAGTACCCATAATAAGAAGTACGATACCAGCTATAATAGTAGTTATATTACCATCTATGATAGCAGACATAGCCTTTTCAAATCCGGCTTTAACTGCTGTTTTAACTGTTTTTCCCGCACCTATCTCTTCCTTGATACGTGTGAAGATAATTACATTTGCATCGACCGCCATACCTATGGACAGTATGATACCGGCTATACCAGGAAGTGTAAGTGTTATATGCATAGCATTAAGGAAAAACAGTTCAAGTACTGTATATACCGAAAGTGCTATAGCTGATATAAATCCCGGAAATCTGAAAATTATAATCATCAGAAGGAATATAAGACATAGACCAATAGCACCTGCTATAAGTGATGTTCTAAGAGCATCTGTACCAAGCTTAGCACCAACTACCTGTGATGACAGTTCTGAAAGAGTCAGCGGAAGAGCACCTATTTTGATAGTATTAGCAAGATTTGATGCTTCATCATAATCAGCCATACCATCTATCTGAGCACTTCCTCCAGATATCTGTTCACGTACATTAGGAGCACTTACAACATTTCCATCATATACTATATAAATAGGTTTACCAACATTTGCACCAGTTACATCCGAAAACTTCTGAGCACCTTCATCATTGAACTGAAGCGAAACGATGTATTCATCTGCACCGGTATTCTCCTGAATACGTCCACCCTGAGCATTCTTTACATCAGAACCTGTAAGAGCAGCTTCATACTCTTCGCCTTTAGAAAACTTCTCATAATTCTCAGGATCAATGAACTCAAGCTTACCAGGACGACCAAGTGAATCAAGGATGTCATTAGGGTCATACTTACTTGTATCTACAGGTATCTCAGCTACAATACGTTTCTTACCCTGCTGATATACTTCAGCATCCGGACTATATGTATCAACTCTTCGCTGAAGCTTATCAATAGTTGTTTTGATTTCTTCTTCTGTAGCATTATCCTCAAGGACTTCATAAGTTACACTGACACCACCCTGTAGATCAAGTCCGAGTGGAATATCCTTTGCAAGACCTATTTTGTCCCTTCCAAGTCCCTGCACTACCGCATAGACACTACCTGCAGTAAGAGCTACAAAAATGAGCAGAGCTATTACCGCATTTCTCTTTGCCTTCTTCATGTTGATTCTCCCTTGTTACTTTTTTTATCACCTATTAGTACAAATTCCTTTATTATTGAATTTGTATCTTACACCATCTATCTTGATGGTTTTATTCTTAGCATACCAGCCCGATGTATCCTTGAACATCCAGCCTTCCTCTGTATCCTCCCAGAAGCCCAAAGCCCTGCGCTCCTGTTTTCCGTCAGATGACAGATATCTTCCATCTACCCACTGCTTCTCTAGTCTTTCGCCTGATTCAGTGAAGTAGTACCAGTATCCATTTACACGGTGCCATCCATTTGTTAATGCATATCCCTTCTTACTGAAATAATAATATGCACCATCTATTCTAAGCCACTTCTTCTTTGCATACCAGCCGGAAGAATCTCCAAATCGTCTCTTTCCGCTCTTCGTTACTGTCCAGGTAGCCGATAGCTTACGCTTCTGCTTACCTTTCTTATTATAGTAACGTCCATTGTACCATTCACTCTTATGCCACGACTTCTCTATAATAAGATTCTTTTCTTTCTTTACTCCATTTGGTGCAGTAGCTATTATTACTACATTTCCTTCACTGACAGCGGTAACAACACCCTTACTGCTTACCTTTGCAAGCTTCTCATTTGATGTAGTCCATGTGATAGCCGCACCTTCTGATGTAGCCGGTGTTACCGTTGCATCTAGTGTCATGCTCTGTCCTTCTTCAAGAACATCATCTTCTTCATGATCTATAATAACAGACGTTACCGCCATATTCTTTATATGTATCTCGGTAAGCTTCAGAACTGTAGCCTTAGAAGCTTTGCCATTTGCTTTTATACTATACTTCTTCTGAAATGCTTTAACAGCACTCTTTGTAAGTGGACCATAAGCTCCATCTACTGTAAGTCCTGAATTCATCACTGTATTCAGAGCCTGTTGAAGCCACTTAACGGCATCACTTGAGGAACTTGTAGTTATCTTTTCTGTCTGAATTGTAAATGGATGCCCTGGATTTGTTTTCATGGCATTTTCAACTTCCGGAGTATATACCGGTTTAGTCGGATCAGTAACCATACTATCCTGATCAGGAAGTGTCACCTTACCAGGCCCTTTTACATTACTATATGTAACACCATTAATTATGTTAGGTCTTACAACAGCAACTATCTGTGACACACCATACCATTTAAGAGAATCCATAACGGTACCTCTTGTGGAGTTTGAAGCATGGATCATCATCTTATTACCATTTGCATCTATTGCTCCGATGCCTACATGTCCTGGTCTTCCTTTACTGTCCGGATTTGTCAGGATAATACATCCCGGCTGAACCACATCCACAGAATTACCAAGATAAACTCCATATTTAGAGATATTATCTCTCATATCCCAGCAGTCTCTTATTCCCATCTTTATGAAATCAAGACCATGTCTCTTCATAATCGCGCAAACAAAGCCAGAACAGTCACAGCCTTTATTCAAATCAATACCACCATATGAATATGGAGTTACCTGAACCCAGCTCTGAGCATCCTGAACTATTTCATTTGCAGTTGCAGCTTCAACACCTCTTCCATTATTAAAATTCATAAATGGAACGGATGTAATGATAAATGCCACTATCAATAGTAATGAAATTGTTTTTCTTATATTCTTCATATTTTTATCCTCTAAAACAGCAACCTTTATTGTAGCATCTACATTTCCTCTCGTAAAGCGTTTTTTTGCATGCTTCTTTGAATTATCATAAGTTTTTTATAAAAAACAAGAGGGTATGTCATAAGACACACCCCCTATATAGTATTTTGTTAATCAATGATTTTACTCATTACTTTCTTTTTTCCTCTTTCCGAGAAGAGCAAGAAATCCTGCAAGTAATCCTATCAGAATCACTACCCCTCCGATTATCATCCAGAGAAGACCACGTCCATAGCTGAAATGAATCTCCGTTGAAGACTTATTTCCTGCTCCATCGCTTGCAGCTGCCTCAAGTGTATATCTGCCACGCTTGTCGATATCAATCTGACATTCATTTCCTGATACAGCATACGCTTTACCATTAACCTTTACATAATCAAGGAAGTCTCCATCAAGCTCTACAGAAACTGTAACCTTTGTAGCATCCTTGAGTACTGCTCCGTCTTCTGCTCCGGTTATAATGATATTTGGTGCTATAGTATCAAGCACAAATGTCACTTCTTTTGTTGATGTATGTCCCATCTCGTCAGTAGCTTCTATTCTGAGTACATGTGAGCCATCAGAAAGAGCTCCTGTTCCGTCATACAGATTACCATCCATATACATCTTGATTTCACAAACTGTAAGGTCTTTTACAAGTTCCTCGAGAGGTTTTTCAAGGTCGAATGAGCTTACATTTTTTCCATCATAGGCTGACAGATCGTCTATAACAGGTGCCGTCTTATCTATAGTGAAATGCAGTGTCTTGGTATCTGTATTTCCAGCCTTATCTGTTGAAGATACTGTTATATCGTAGATACCATCCTCTTTAAACATCTTAGAAAGCTCTGATATCTTCGCACTATCTGAAGGGAACTTACCAAAGTCGATACTTTCTGTCTTTCCTTCTATGTCAGTCTTTGTACCATCAAGCTTAACCTTGTTTGTAAGATAGAAGGTCTCATCTACCTGAACGCCAAGCTCTACACTCTTATCTGTCTTATCGTAGTTAGCAACACCAGAAAGCGTGATAATAGGTTTTGATCCGTCAAGGATAAATGTATAGCTCTTACTAGCATCATTACCTGCTCTATCTCTTGCACTGAATACGCATCTGTATTCACCATCCTCTTTGAAGGTCTCTGTCATTGAATCAGAAGTACCTCTTGGAGTGAAGTTGATTGTCTTATAATGCTTCTCGGTATCTCCATCAACCTTTCTATATACATCTATCTTACTGCTTGCAAGATCGTTATAGAAAGTTTCCTTAATACTGAATGTTACCTCAACATCCTTCTTTGATGCACCATTAGTTGCATTACTTGTAATATCAAGTTCCGGTGCAGTATGGTCAACCCTGAACTTGGCTGATGCAGGTGAACTGCTGTTTCCGGCCTTATCCACTGCTGTAAACTGAACATCGTAATCAGCTTCGGCGCTGAAGCTCTGTGAGCCTTCGCTTACCTTTGATGAACCGCCGCCGGCTCCTGAACTCGATACTGTCATTGTTATATCGTCCGGATCCTTATTTGCATCTTCAACCGATACACTTACAGAACCCGATCCATTTGTTGATACCACATCTCCTGATGCAGAGCCATTTACACTCGCACTCACAACAGGTGGTGTCTTGTCTATGTAGAAATCAAGTATCTTAGTACCACTCTTATAGCTTACCGTATTTCCAGCCTTATCCTCGATTGTCATCTTGATCACATGATGACCTTCATCAGTTATCTTGGCTGTTCCTTTTCCATAACCATCATCTTCAGTCCAGTCAGGAATAATCTCCTCGTCACCATCTGTAATAGTTACAGAATCCATACCATAATCAAAGTAGTTAAATTCGATAGTTACATTTGTATTGTAATACTGACCATATGCATATGCTTCCTGATCCTTACGCTGCTTGAACTTCTTAACCTTGTTGATATAAGAAGCTCCGAACTTGCTGAACTTAGGTGGTTTGTCAGTTTTGATATACATATTACCAACAGGATTGGTCTTATCAATGTAGAAGCCCACTACCTTAGTCTTCTCATTTCCTGCCTTGTCGACAGCTTTATAAGTTATCTTATATTTACCCTGCTTCTTAAATGTGAATGGTCCCTTACCTTTCTTTTCTTCTTCAGAATAGTTTCCACTAAATGAATCATATTCGATAGTGGTTGTAATATCCTTCTTGTCTTCGTTATCATCCTTGACAACAACATTTGATGTTACATTACCAGGGAAGTAATCATCCTTGGAATTATACTCTTTGGAATTAACCTTTGTTGTAAGCTTTGGCTTTGTTCTATCGATAACAAATGTCTTTGTTGTCTTTGCTTCATTATCAGCCTGATCCTTAACTGCAACAGTTACTGAATGCTCACCTTCAGTTGTAGCATTATACTTAGCTGTTGCCTTTCCATCCTTGAAGTTCCAGCTTACTGTTACCTTATTACCATTATCTGTAACAGTAATATCTCTCTCTAAAACAGTAGGATCATCGATCTCAAATGCAAGTTCAACACTGCTCTGATTAAAATACCCCTCTATCTTAAGAGGCTTTGTAATTATATCGATCTTAGGTTCAGGATTAGTCTTATCAACTGTAAATCCAATAGTTTTTGTATTTTCATTTCCAGCCTTATCCACCGCCTTAGTAGTTATGACATATCTACCTTCACTGCTGCAGATAAATGGTCCCTTGCCGCTCTTAGTCTCTGTCGTCTCAGTTCCATCAAATGCTGTACGCTTGATAGTAGTAGTTACATCCTTCTCATCCTCATTTGTATCCTTAATCTGTAAGGTTACAGTTGCAGTATTATCAAAGAAATCGTTAGGATTATCATAAACCTTAGCATTAACAAGAGTTGTTATATCTGGTTTTGTTTTATCTATTGTGAATGTACTGTCGGTATCCCATTTTCCACTCAATCCAGCTTCATCAGTAGCTGTAAATCTGATACTGTATGTTCCCTCTGTGGTAGTTGTTACTGTAGCCTTATAGTGACCTGTATCAACCTTATCCCAGGAAACATCTATTTCCTTATTACTCTTTGTATCTACTACCTTTAATCCAGACTCCTTAAGATTAGTATCTATAGCTTCCAATTCATAAGTTACATCTGTTTTGTAAATACGTGGATACTCTGACTTTTCTGCAGTAGTTATAATCTTACCACTAACAACAGGAGCAGAATTATCAACACGGAAAGTCGCCGTTAATGGAGGAGTAACTTCATTTCCTGCCTTATCCTTACCCTTCAATGTCACTGTATAGTCCACATCATCACTAATGGCCCCAACTAATTCACTCAGTTTCTTTCCAACTGTAGAACCAGTTGTTTCAGTTGCAAGAACGGTACTTCCATTACTAACTGTAAATTCCAACCCTGCAGTTGAATCAAGACCACTTAATGCATCAGTAACATTCCATTTAATTACAGGTTCATCACTTAATACTTTTCCGTTTACTTCTGAAACTGTTTTTCCACCTATATCAAGAGTTGCTTCTGGTTTCACATCATCTACATAGAATGTATTTGAATAATCTGGAGTATTACCCTTATTACCAGCATTATCTACTACAGTAAATTTAACAGCTGTACCCGAAGTGTTTTTGGATGTATTAACCGTTGTAGTAAACTTACCTTCGTCAAAGCTCGTTATTTCTCCTTCGCCTTCGAAGCCTTGTACGCCTTCAGCTATTACCTTTGCTACTCCAGAAGCATTATCACTTACCTTAACATTAAGAATAACCTTCTGATACCAACTCTCTGTACCTAGCACTGATGAGCCATCAATACTTACATCCATACCAGGTTTTGTAAGATCAATACTTCTTACAACTGTATTTTCAGTCTCAAAATTTCCAGTCTTACTAGTAGCTGTAAATTCTATTGTATAATCTCCTTCTGTGGTATTCTCAAAATCATACATAAATACATAGAGATTATTTGCTGTATCACTCAGATCCGTGTCAAGTGAAAGAGTTTTTGATGATTCTTCATTACCATTGATAGTAATTTTAGCTTCTTTAATCGGAACTTCGGAAGTAACACTATACTTTATAAACGCCTTCTTTTCCTTCCCTTCTTCCCAAACAAAATACTTCTTTGAATCTTTAGTATATGGTTCTCCTGATGGCATATATTCAGGGACTATATCAATCTTCTCATTATAAAAATGCACCGTAACTGTATAATCCTTATAATTTCCAGCCTTATCATACACCTTAATCGGTATAGTCATTGGGTCTTTGCCATCATTATTTGAATCAGCTTTTAATGTATAAGTTGCCTTTGTTATATTGTCTTCATCATTGTATGTTACATTTTCCGTACTATCATTAAATGTAACTTTATCTATTCCACTTCCTCCAGTTCCATCACTAACACTCAACTCAATACTAGCATCAGCACGACTTGTGATCTTATTTGTAATATCACATGATGTAGCAGATTCTTCATAGCTTCCATTACCACCAAAACCAGTCAGATCAGTTTGTGAAACTTTTATATCCTTGGCTACTGGATCAGTTGAATCATAGAAAATATCAAATACATTTGATGATGTAGTATCCAATCCAAATGAACTAATTGCTTTAACCTTATAACGGTTATGTCCTTCAGAGATATCATCACTAGCTAAATCACCTAAACTAAATGATATCGTTTTTGAAGGAAGCTGTTCACTCTCTAAATCTCCTGAATCAAATATAGGACTAGTACCTGTACTCTTATATAATTCAGCCTTTTTAACATAAGCACCAGAGCTTGTACTTACAGTAAAACTGATAGCGTGATTCTTATCCTTGATATACTTGGTATCAGTAGATACGGGAGTATTATCAAATGCTTCATCGCTAATAGTTGGTGTACCATCTCCATAATTAACAACAACTGTTAAGGTATCCTGTGCATCTCCATCTTTAATATTTACCAGATATGTCGAAGTTTTACCATTATTCTTCTCAATATCTGCAGGCACAGTAAATGAATATCCACCCTGATCACCACTAATAGCACTTGCAGCTACTGTTGCATTTGTATTATCTATTGAATTACCTGCATCTGCATCAGTCGTAAATACTACTTCTATACTTTTACTTGGATTCTGTGTATTTAATCCATCTGCAGGAATTGTAAGAGTTTTAGATTCTGAATCATAAACGCCTACACTAGAACCCTCTACAGTCGCAGATGCATCTTTTAACACATAATAATTTCTTACAATAGTTTTCTCTTGTGAATCATCTATAACATCTGTTTCACTTCCAGCAATAGTTACGCTTTTAGGCACAGTAACTTTCTTAGATACAACATATTCCGCATCCCCCTCTATTCCTGTACCGCTTATTATTCCATTTATTTCATCTAAGCTAGCTTCCCCCTTATCAACACCATCTACACTATAGCTATAGGAGGTTTTTGCATAATAGAAGTTTGTCTCAGTATTATAAGCCTCGCCTTTACTTGAATCACCATCTGAAAAAGCAAAGCTTTTATCTGCATTTGAACCCGTTATAGACAAATCAGAAATAGCATAGGTTACAACTTTTACTACAGTAGCATTTGAAGTAGTTCCATCAGATGGTAATCCTAATACTTCTGATATATCTTTATCACCATACATATATTTTTTAACCGTTTTGGTTATTTTTACTGTAGCCGTAGTAGTGCCTGATCCAGAAGAAATATAGCCATCCTCAACATCTCCTGTCCATTCTCCCTCTACTGAAGACACTTTCGATATATTTATCTTTTTTACATCCACATTGTCTGGTTTATCATCTTCATTCGTATAAGGATTATTCTTCTTATATGTTATAGTTTCTTTTACAACAGGATCTGCCCCTTCCTCTCCAGGAGTAGTCTCTTTTGTAGTAATCTCATAAGCTGTATCTTCCTCTGTTTCATCGTCGAAATCACCTATCGTAGGTAATTTAAACTTTATTCCTGTTGCAGGAACATTTATTGTGTACTCTTCACTTTCTTTGCCTACTTCGACCTTTCCACTCAGATAAGTATCATCTGTTCCAGAAGCATTTACGAAGGTTTCAGCCTTAACCCTGTCTTCACGATGATTTATGTAGATAACGGAAAGCACCATAACCAGTGCCATGACTACTGCCAGGACACGAATATGAATTGGTCTTTTCGTTTTTCCCTTTCTAATGATATTTTTCATAGAAATCCTCCCTCGGCTCTTATAAGCATTCATCTGTGTGAACAATTGTTTCGCTATACAAAACAGTTATTCCATCAAGACTGACCTTTTTCCTAGGTCTGATTGAATCCTCGTTCGGTGTCATATCACTCTTAAGCACTGCTGTCATCTCAGGATTATAAACTCCGTATATCTCATCCTCAGCGAGCTTACTTCCCATATCTTCAGTAAGGACATCTGTCTGTGTCTCGCCGGGTTCTTCATCTAAATCATCATCATACAGATCCGCTCTGGCTGCCGTTGTTCTAAGGATATCAGTGACATCCTCTTCATCACTGACCGCATTTGCATATGTTGGTCTCAGTATATCAGTTGATTCTTCATCTGATGAAGCATCGTATCTTGCCTTCTGTACTGCCTCACCTCTTGTAGCAGATGCATCTGCTGTAGTCTCGTCTTCTGTAAGAATTGCTGTTGCCTGCTCTTCTTCAAGTACTGAAGTCGTTTCTTCGCTGGTAGCTACACCAGTTCCTTTCTTATATTCATTATAAGTAAGAACTTCTGTTGATTCTTCCGCTTCTGCTATCTTTCTTTGTTTTTCAACCTCTTTAGCTTTATCGGTTGCTTTTTTGGCATCAAGTCTAGCCTTCTCTGCGATTTCCTCAAGATTTTCCTGAGTACTTCTCTTCATCATAACTGACTTGGTTCCTTTTCTGAGTGCTGATGATGTATCGGCCGCTTTGCCTCCTACATCTCTGGCAAGTATGGCACTCTCTTTTACTTTAGTTCTTCTTCCCGAAGGTCTCGTGCCTCCGCTTCTTATTTCTTCTATCGCTTTCTTCTGTGTCTGACCTGTCACTACTCCGATAGCCTTAGGAATCTTTAATACAAAGAACAGAGCCACTGTAGCTATTAAAAAGAGTATAAATAGAACTAGTCCCACATAAAACATTACGTTAAATATCATATTCTATCACTTCCCTCCCTTTAAACTGTTCATTATGGAAGAGCGTTTTATCCAGTTAGGATTTGAATCTATTCCATTTATCTTATTCCCGGCATCGTAAACAGCGACTATTTCTTTAACCTGTGCATCCGGCCATTTGCCAGGATCCTGCTGATCTTTTTCAAAAAGAGCATACAGATAGTTCAGGTGTTCAGAATATACTTTGATGGAGCTTTCACTGGTTCCCATCTCTGATTCTGCCTTTTTATAAGTATCTACAGCCGAATTCTTATCTCCCAGCTTTCCATATATTTCAGCCATTCTGCACATGATATTTACATAGCTGAGCACGTAGCTCTTTGCAGAATCATTTTCAGGTGTTTCGCTTACATTTACTTTACCCTGAATCTGATCTACAACCTCCTGCGAATAGTTAAGCGCTATCTTGTAATCAGCTTCCGAGCCACTCTTTTCCGCAAGAGAATAGTAAACTTCAGCAAGATCATTACTAAATACATAGTAATATTCAGCCTGCTGCTCACCAGTATAATCTTCCAGATCTTTAATAGCCTGGTTCAGAACTGTCTCTGCCTGTTCAGAAACACCCGGTGTTGATAGATATGTCACATATATCTTTCCTAGTGTCTCATAATTCTCATATTTCTGCTTACTGTCATTTGGAAGACTCTTCATATTATAGGAAGCGAAACCATTAACATTATCCATAAGTTCGCTTACATTTACATTCGTACTGGACATAATAAGAGCTATGCTGCCATAGTAGTCAGCAAGTTCTCCATAGTCCTTATCATTATCATCAACCATACCAAAATACTTATTTGCGACTCCATAATCACCTATTTCAGTGAAATATGTAAGTCCCATTTTATATAGAACTTCATTATTCTTATCTACGTTCGAATATCCGTTTTTGATACGGTTAGCAACTATATTAAGTCCATCACTGAGATTAAGATCTTCTTTAGAATCAGCATCTTTAGATGCATCGATGTAAAGGTCGATGAATTTTACGTAAGCATCTGAATCATCGCCAGAAAGTTCAAATGCGTTTCTATATTCAACTGCGGCCATGGAATACTTTCCATCAGCCTTATAATCATTTCCGTTTTCTATATATGATACGTAGTTTGCTGCATTAGCCTTATTCATTCCTGAGCGTCCGGCAAGCGCTACTATACCAAAGAGAACCGTAAGTCCTGCACTTACAGCAAACATCTTTACTTTATTCTTATTTGCATTTTTGTAACTCTCATCAAGCTCTGTATAATGCTCCAACGCATATATAAGTTCTGAGCATGACTGATATCTGTCTTCAGGATTTGGCTTGGTACATTTTAAAATGATTTCTTCAAGTCCTGTCGACAGAAGAGGATTAACCTGTCTGATAGGCACCATCTCATATGGAGGTTCCTGAGGGTTCTTTCCTGTAACCATATGATACAGCGTTGCACCCAGATTATATATATCTGTTCTGGCATCTGTCTTATAGATGCCTCGTCCCTGAGCATCACCAAACTGTTCAGGAGCCGCATAACCTCTTGTTCCCAACGCTGTTGTATCAGCATTATTCTCGATATCATATGTCTTTGCAGTACCGAAATCGATAAGCTTTACTCCACCATCCGGCTTGAGCATTACATTTGACGGTTTCATATCACGATAAATAATAGGCGGATTCATTGAATGCAAATACTCGAGTGCAGATGCAAGTTCGAGTCCCCATTCTATAACATCCTCCTGAGAGAAACTACCAACCTCTTTAAGCTTATCAGCCAGATTTTCTCCTTCGATAAAGTCCATAACAACGCAAATAGTATCGTTATACTTGACGATATCTATAATACGCGGAATAACAGGGTGGTCCACATCCTTAAGGATGTTAGCCTCCCTTTCAAGTCCCTTTAGAAGAATCTCTGTGCTTTTTGAGCCGTCATTTTTAATCTCTTTGACAGCAAGCTGCATATTCATTCTGTTGTTACGAGCAAGGTAAACAATAGACATTCCGCCTTCGCCTATCTGTTTCAGTATCTCGTATTTATCATCAATAACTGTACCTTCTTTTAGCATGTCCTATCCCCAATAAATTTGTTTTATCTGCTTCGCAGACACTTCGTCGTTTTCATTCGTAATAGCATGTTCCATACTGAATCCAATATCATTTATGCTTATGAAAGCAAGCTTTCAACGCCTAACTAGTTAACTGCTATCACTGCTATTGTAATATTATCTGTTTCTTTTCGGTTCTTATCGAGTTCTGTCAGATATACACATCCATATTTCAGTTCATCTAATGTTCTATCAGATGAAGGTCCTAATTTTTCCATTATCTCTTCCTCTGATATCTGATGTCTGAAACCATCTGAGCAAACAAAATATATACTTCCCGGCTGCACTTTTCCCTTGAGAAAATCAGGTGTGACTACTGCAGACGCTCCTACACACTGAAGAAGTACACTTCTTCTTGGATCAACCTTTGCTTCTTCAGGAGTCATTCTTCCCGCTGCCACCTCTCTGGCAACAAATGTCTGATCCTTTGTCAGAATCCTTATTCCATCTGTCAATTCATATACACGACTATCGCCTACATGAACTATATAAAAATCACCTTTGTACATTAATATGGCTGAAACAGTTGTTCCAAGCATTATATTATTATCCGAGCCATATATTCCTAAAAGCCTGTTTTCTGTCTGAATGATACTATTCCAGTCATCTCTTAGTCTGAGAGCCGTGAACGTTCCCTCGACTACCTGAGAAACAAATTCTTCATCAAACCATCTGCAAAATGCGGTTATTACTTCTTTAGATGCTAACTCGCCCTTGGCAAGTCCGCCCATTCCATCACACACTATAGCAAAAGCAACCTGACCATCAGGAGTATCAATAATTCTTATTGCAACTGAATCCTGATTAGTACTCTTCCTTATTCCTATGTCAGTGTTGTATGTTGCTGCAAACTCCATGTTCTATACCTCATCTCTCAGTAAATATGTAAAGCCTTCGTCCCCAAGTATAATATGCATATTTGCCTTAAGAAGTATCTCTCTTCCCGGCTCTAATCTGTTTCCGTCCACAAATGTTCCATTTGTTGAGTTGTTATCCTCCATATAGCAAACACCATTTCGACGAATAACAACTACATGTACCCTGCTTATAGCAGTATTGTTATCTATTGAATAATCGGCATGTATCTTCGACTTTCCGATTTTGAATTCATCTTTGTTTATATATATCTTCTCACCGGTTTTTTCTCTAACGAGATGTGGTCTTGGCTCAAACTTTCCAAGATCATCAAGGCTCAGCTCCTCAACCGGCACTGTTGGAATAACCGGAATGCTCTTATCAGCCTCTATAATTCTGTCTAACGCATCACTGGTAAGCTGTTCTGTTAGCCCCGACTTCTGTTCAGGTTCATGATGAAACTGAAGAGGTTCTGGAATTGAAGCCGGCTGTATCGGTTGTGTAATATGTGGCGCCAACTGTGGTTCCGGTATAGGCATTGGTTGCGGTACCGGCTGTGGCACTGGTTGTGGTGCTACCTGCTGTGGCATCGGTACTGGCTGTGGTACTGGTTGTGGCGCCACCTGTGGTGCTACCTGTTCTGGCATTGGTTGCGGTACTGGCTGTGGTACTGGTTGCGGCGCTACCTGTGGTGCTACCTGTTCCGG
>DOVG01000213.1:5324-6124 GCA_003520205.1 Lachnospiraceae bacterium | reverse complement strand
ATATTCCGCATGAATGTTTAGACTTATCCAAAATGATTCAGGGTTTACTGGTAGCCGGAAGAATAGAAGAATTACTAGACGTCTTTTATAATACTGAACCGATAGATGATAATTGGAAAAATGAAGTATTAATTATAAAAAGAGATTATAAGGATTACCTGGAAGGAATTAACAGTAAAAGTATAAAAAAATACGAGATTATATACCAGTATATTCTTTTCAGACAACTGGAACTTATAGAAAATTATGGAATGAAGAAAGTTATAGATTACGCTATTTATAGTATTTTATTTATCATGCTTTATGCCAGTATATTTCATGATGATAAGGAAGCAGTAAGAAGATGGTCCGAACAGATAGAATATAACGAAGACAACCTGAATCAGATCATTAAAAAATAGTTTTCCTGATGTTTCGCTTTTGTTGCTGATTTTTTGTTACAATTATTAATCGAGAGAGTTATTTATGACACAAGTAATTTAAAGAATGATCTTGTATTCTCAGATTCTTCTTCTTCCAAGAGACGCAAGCATTTCCATATCCATTTTTATGGTAGAACCACATGTTGTAAGCATATTTCCTGTTATGCTCGCACTTGCTCCCGAACAAAATGCTTCCCGGCCGTTTTCTTTCATAAGCGCACGACCGCCTGCAAGTCGTATATCTGCTTTAGGATTTATATATCTGAATATAGCAATTGTTCTCAGTATGTCTTCTTCTGAGAGACGTGGTAAGCCTTCAAGTGGAGTTCCCGGAATAGGCATAAGGCTGTTGATTGGAATAGAATTGATACCGAGCTC
>DOVG01000213.1:0-5184 GCA_003520205.1 Lachnospiraceae bacterium | reverse complement strand
GCCTCCTGAGCTCTTTTTATATTAGCTATCTTGTCATCAAATGTATGACTTGTACATATTTCAGGAAAGAATCTTCTGGATGTTTCTATGTTGTTATGGTAGCTTGTGACACCAGCATCGCGAAGCTTCTTAAACTGCTCTAGTGACAGAAAACCTAAAGAAGTGCATAAATCGAATTTGCACCTGGCTCTTAGCTCTTTATAGATATTGACTATTTTCTCAAAGTCAGAGTTAGAAGGACTATGCCCGCTTGTTACAATTGCAAATCTGTCTACACCTTCTGCTTCGTTTGAAAGAGCCTCATTAATAATAGTTTCTGAGTCCAGCAGTTCATAGACTTCGCAGGTTGTGTGATGATGTCTGGATTGAGCACAGAATTTGCAGTTTTCACCGCAAAGACCCGAGCGACCATTTATAATTGTGCATAAGTCTACATTGTCTCCTACAAAATGTTTTCTTATCATATCTGCGCCCTGCAGCAGCTCGTTTAATTCCGTATCTATAAAGGCATTTAAGTTATCATTATAAGATAATATCCTGCCATCAATTATTTCCTTTGCAAGTTTAAGTGAATCCATAACGTCTCCTTAGATATACTTAATGTCAACTTTAATCAAAATTACGGTTGACATTATACCGTTGTAAGAGAAAGAAGTCAAATTATAAAAATTTATTTTCAAATGTCATTCCGAGCGAAGCCTATGAATTATAAATAGTTTTCTTGTGTTTATGGATTAATTATTATATATTTGGTGTAGTTGTCTTTTGACACCCGGATTATCATAATAAACAGGACAACTACTGAAAAAAGTTACAAGGATAGATGGACAAAAAATGCTTCTCGTTTTATATATGCTTATTATTAATATACTGGCTTTTATTCTTTATGGAGTAGATAAGAAAAAGGCTGAAAAGGATAAGTACAGGATTCCGGAATCGAGATTAATTCTTGTGGCCGTTCTTGGAGGTTCCTTTGGTGCACTTCTTGGGATGATTGTATTCAGACATAAGATAAGAAAGAATAAATTCCGTATAACGGTGCCTCTTTTCGCAGTGCTTTATCTGGCGCTTATTATATTTATTCTATACAATTATTTTCATCCTGTAACTACTGATTATAAATATATGAGCACTGATAAAGAAGTGCATAAACTGATGTATTTATATATGCCGGATGTTGTAGGAACAAATATAGAAAGTGCTAAGAATAAGCTGTCAGAAATGGGGTTCTTTAATATAACTGTCGAATATGTAAAGGATGACAAATTTGAATCAGGACAGATTGTTCGACAAAGCATTCCACCAAATACTACAGCAAGCACAGAATTTGAGATAATACTCTATGTTGCAAAATAATCCGCTGGTTATATATATTCCAATAATCTTACCACTTATGAGAGTTTCTGGCCAAACTCTTAAGGACTTCTTAATAAAAATAAGTTTATGATGATATAAATATTTACAACATCCGCATTTTTTATATCATTTTAGGAGGTTAGAAGATGAAAAAGTCGAATTTAAAGAAAACAGGAATTTGCCAACTGAGGTTTTTATATGTTGGGTTACTGATTGTTTTAGTGGCTGCTGGTCTTACAGGCTGCGCCTCGTATATTGATCACGGAACAGCAACAATAATGATTCAGAATAATGAATCAGATAATGCCTGGGTTAAGTTTGATTCCCTTGATGGAACCAGATCTTATAAGATGAAAGTTAAGGATTCAGATAAGGTATTAAAGTATTCCGGTAAGATAGATAAAGGAAGTGCTACTGTTTATTATGATAATGACGGTAATAAGAAGGAGCTCTTTTCACTTAAATCGGGTGAACAGGTAGAATCAGGTCTTGATACTCTCGAAAAAGGAACCCTCTATGTCATTATAGAAACAGATGGAAAATGCGAAGGCGGAGATTTTGATTTTTCTTTAGAAAATAAGTGATCATAAGGCGTAAATCCTGTATTTAAGGCAAAGAATATAGGACTTAATGAGGATGAACTGGACTTCTGGAAGTAAATATAAGAACTTTATGATATTTTAGAGTATGATATAAGAATGTGACTAAAGTCATATATTAAATATTTCTTTTTTCACTACAAGAAAATTTATTGATTTTATATAATGAGTGTGTCAAATGAAAAAGACACACTCATATTACTTTATGTAAACAAAATGGAGAAATGAAATGGAAACAATTTTAAAGACGAAAGATCTTACAAAGAAATACGGAAGTACGGTAGTTGTTGATAATCTAAATATAGAGATAAAGAGGGGAGAGGTATTCGGACTTCTTGGTCCCAATGGAGCAGGAAAGAGTACAACCATGAATATGATCTGTGACCTGATTCAGCCGACACTTGGAAGTGTTGAGTTCATGGGAAAGAATTTCAAGAAGCACAGAAAAGAACTGGTCGAAAAGCTTGGATACATTCCTCAGGACCTTGCAATTCACGGTAATCTTAAAGCATGGGAGAATGTTGAACTCTTTACATCGCTGTACTCAGTCAAAGGTGAAGAGCTTAAGAAGAGAATAGATGAGTCGCTGGAGTATGTAGGACTGATAGAAAAAAGAAATGAGTATGCGAAGACATTTTCCGGTGGTATGAAAAGGAGACTAAATATAGCCTGTGCCATAGGACATCATCCGGAGCTGCTTATATTTGATGAACCAACGGTTGGAATAGATCCTCAGTCGAGAAATTTCATCTTGGATAAGATTAAGCAGTCCAATAAAAATGGAGCGACTGTTATATATACAAGTCATTATATGGAAGAGGTAGAGGCTATCTGTTCCAGAATAGCAATTATGGATAATGGTAAGCTTATTGCAATAGGTACAAGTGAGGAACTTAAAAAGATGGTTGTGGAAGACACTTCAACCATTACTCTTGAAGAAGTATTCCTTACATTAACAGGAAAGAAACTCAGAGACTATTAGGAATAATTGAGGATATTACAATGAACAGATATTTGATAAAAAATAATATAAAGCTTATGTGTAGAAGCTGGTTTACTATTCTTTTATTTATAATAATGCCGGTTGTTTTAATCTTCTGTCTTTCAAGTGCATTTGATTCTCTGATGAAAAAATATGAAGATAAAGAAATAGTGGCAGGATACAGAGTAGAAGGAAATGGAATCACAAAAGAGATGATAGATGCAATGTGCAAAGTTGCAGAGGATAATGATATAACACTTAATGAATATCCTTCAGGTGATCCGGAAAAAATCATTCGCGATAATGAATTAAGCGGTTTAATCATATTTAAGGATGATTCCTACATGGTTTATGAGGATGAGGATAATGAGGCATTTGGAAAAGTTCTGGAATACTTTGTAAATGCATTTTATGAAAATGCTGCAGCATCAGCTATGAAAGTCGATACTGATTCGGTTAAGGTTACTGTAGAGCATCCGGACTTTGTTCCTGCTATAGATTCTAAGGATTATTACGGAATAATCGAAATTGTATATTTTGGATGGTGTGCTATAGTAGCTGGAGCAGGTATATTACTTAATGAAAAGAAATATAAGATAAGGAAGAGGTTTCAAGTGGCTGATTTCTCGCCATTTCAAGAGTATATTGGCAAATTCATTCCTATATCTATAGTTGCAGCTCTAGGGACTATTATCGCAGCAGCACTTACGGTAGCCCTTCTTGGAGTGCACTGGGGAAAACCTCTTCTTTCATTAGGGATACTTGCTTTATCAGTAATGGCGGCCACAGCATTTGGAGTTATGATTTATAATATTTCAGACAATCTGATAGCAACGATAATAATAATGTTTGCAATTGTATGGATTATGGGCTTCTGGGGTGGCTCGTTTGAGACATATATGTTTTCAACACATCCGATGAGTCTGAAAATTATATCGCCTATTTATCATGTCAATAGAGCGCTTGCGGAATTATCATGTATGGGTCATAGTGATTTCGTGCTAAGTGCATTAGGTTACTGTGGTTTGATTATAGTTGTGAGTTCAATATTTGCAGTAATGGCAGGATATATCAGAAGGAGAGAAAGAGTATGAATACATTAGTTAAAATGAGTATGAAGCTGCTGATCAGAACAAAGATTGTATGGCTGTTTATTGTTCTTATGCCGCTATTATCTACTCTGATATTAAGAAGCAAAGTAAACTATACTTCATTTCAGGAGCATGCCCAGACCTTGGTTGAACTAAAGGATGCTGACGAAAAGGTTGTATATAATGGCTCGAACGGAGAATATGTAGTTAAGGTATATGATGCATCAGGAACATTACTTTCGGATTATTTACTGGACAGGCTTTCAAAGAGTGGGCTCTTTATAATTTGCAGAGCTGATCTTTCAGAAAAAAGCATAGATGAAAAGATAATTAATAAACATATAGATTTTGATGGACATGAAGACCGAATGGGAGCGGCGATATATATTCCGGCTGATTTTAATGAAAAGATATTTGAAGGCAGTTCATCCGAAGCCCTTAAAATGTATGTTCTATCTGACGATGCCAGAACAGATGCCCTGGAAAATGAACTTACATTGCAGCTCTCAAGATTAGATTCCGGTTCAGCGTATGCAGGAAATGAAAGTGAACTGGTTGATGGTCTTAAAAAGGTTGATGATATGAGTCCGGAAAAGGAAGTAATCACAATCTCCAGCAATAATGAAAGAAAACTTACAGCAACACAGGTTAATCAAAAGACAGTACTTGGATATGCATTTTCATTCCTGACACTTGGATTTGTATTTGCCGGATTCTTTATAGCAAATGGAGCCATTCAGGAGCAGAAGAATGGTGTGTTTACAAGAATTAATCTTACAAAAGTAAATTCATTTATATACTTTACATCGAAGTTTGTAGCGGCACTCATTATATCTCTGGTTATGACAGGCATTGTTGGTGTCTGCAGTCTTACTCTGAATATGGATGATCTGGGAATGAATAGACCTGTATTCCTGATTCTCATCTTTCTGATGGGACTTATATTCTGCACATTCAGTATGTTTATGGGAATTATAATGAATGATGTGTTTGGTGCAAGTGTCGCATCCTTTACATTATGGTGTGTATCATCGCTATTCAGCGGCCTGTACTTTCCGCTTGATTCGGCATCAAAGGGCATACAGGTATTATCAAGTTTAATGCCACAGAAATGGTTTATAGATGGTGCTGAAATGATATTTGTTGGAGACAATAA
>DOVG01000123.1 GCA_003520205.1 Lachnospiraceae bacterium | reverse complement strand
CACGCATATTATTCTTATTTGCTTTCTCTATAGAACGTCTGAGAAAATCTCTTAAAATGGTCATAAGTCCGGTAACTTCTTCTACCGACCTCTTCCAGTTTTCAGTGGAAAATGCATAGACTGTGAAATATTTAATTCCCAGATTCCATGCATCTTCAATAACCTGTTCGAGATTATCGGCACCTGCTTTATGACCGAAATTTCTCGGCATATGACGTTTCTTTGCCCATCGGCCGTTACCGTCAAGAATGACGGCAACATGCTGGGGGATTTTGTATTCGTCGCTCATTTATATTCCTCTATACTGTCATGATTTCTTTTGTCTTTGTCTCGACCATCTTGTCGATTTCTGCTACAAACTTATCTGTAGCCTTCTGGATATTTTTCTCTTCATCAGCCTGATCATCTTCTGATATCTCACCAGCCTTGCTCTGCTTCTTTACAGCTTCATTTGCATCACGTCTTGCATTACGAACAACGACCTTTGCATCTTCACCTTTCTTCTTTATATCCTTTGCAAGTTCTTTACGTCTTTCCTCTGTAAGTTCAGGGAAATTAAGGATAACATTCTTTCCATCATTGTTAGGTGTTATACCCAGATCTGATGCAAGTATAGCTTTCTCGATTTCCTTAACCATAGATGGTTCCCATGGTGTAATCATAAGAGTTCTTGCCTCAGGAACAGATACATTTGCAACCCCCTGTATTCCGGTTGGTGTTCCGTAGTATTCTATAGTGAGTTTATCAAGGATATGTGGATTAGCACGTCCAGCTCTGATAGCTGAATAGTCCCTTGCTAATGAATCAACCGCCTTCTGCATTTTCTCTTCATATGTTTTCATCTTTTATTACCTCCGCTTTATAAATTATGCTCTTACTTTAGTTCCTATTTGTTCTCCGCTTACTGCCCTTATGATTGAATCCTTTTCTGATAATCCGAAAAGTATCATAGGCATATGGTTTTCCATTGCCAGAACAGCAGATGCCAGATCTATAACTCCGAGTTTCTTGTCTACTATTTCAGACATTTCCATCTCATCAAATTTCTTTGCGTCAGGATTCTTTTCAGGATCACTGTCATATACTCCATCTATTGATTTGGCTGAAAGAATTATATCACACTCAGTTTCAATAGCTCTTAATACCGTTGGCATATCAGTTGAAAAGTATGGATGACCTGAACCACCTGCGAAAAAGACTACTTCGCCATTTTCCATAGCCTGAACTGCCTTATCTCTTACATAAATCTCTGTTACATCACCTATAGCATAAGGTGACATGAGGCGACACTTCATTCCTGCTCTTCTGAATGCATCTGCCGCATATATACAATTCATAACGGTTGCAAGCATTCCTATCTGATCAGCTTTGACACGATCCATATCTTCAGAGCTTCTGCCTCTCCAGAAATTACCTCCGCCGATAACTATTCCAACCTGAATTCCCTTATCAACTACTTTCTTTACTTCACCAGCAACTCTGGAAACCTCTTCTTCAGAAAATCCTGTTCCTTTGTCACCTGCAAGAGCCTCGCCACTTAATTTTAGTAATATACGCCTATACTCCATGCTGTTAATTTACCTCTTTTCATTATTCTTTAAATAGACTCTAGCTGTCCATTAAAATATTTATCTATATCTACACTGGCATATTCCTGCTTGCAGAAGCCATCAACTATAGCCCCGCTGCTTATATCGACTGACTTCGACTTAATATTTCCTACCACTATTGCTGTGGATTCAAGAACTGCCTCATCACGAACATCCATATCACCTTTGACGGCACCGGCAACCACCGCTGTTTCAGCATATATATTTCCAACCGTTACCGATCCTACTCCGATCTTCACAGTGCCTCTCACACGCATTTCTCCAGATATGTTAGCCTCTTCACTGTAGAGTTCTCCTGCATCTATATCGCCGGTCACCCGTCCACCTATGATAAGCTTACCACTGCATCTGATATTACCATCTACCCGTCCACGGACTTCTACATCTCCATCAGACTCTATATTACCACTTATCACAGTTCCTTTAGTGATAAATGTAGTATCCTCTCCCAGACTAATTATTTCTTCACTTGATCTGAGTTCTTTTTCTAATTCTGACATATGTTGCTCCTTTATGCCGGAATCACTAGCTTCAGCATTCGCTGTACCACTCTTCTTACCGGACTGGTTTTTATTCTTTTCTTCATCAGATATATGTACTATTTCTTCTATTCCACTATCCAGCTTTTTATTATCTGCCGGGATTTTATTTTCAGCAGAGTCAGATGAATCATCATTTTTTTTATCTTTCGATATATTACTCTCTGTCTTTGTCTCTTTTTCTTTTATCTTCTTTTCTGTTTTTTCTTCTGAATGCTTTTCAGATTTTTTCTCAGAGCTTTCTTTTTTATCTTCGTTCACCTGTTCTTCCTGTTTTATCTCCTGCTGCTTGTTCAGCATTTCCTGCTGCTGTTTTACGCTTTCTATTTCAGTGCTGGCATCTACTTCAGGAAGAATACTCTTTACAGCCTGAGCAAAGCTTCGATTGTTTTTATTATATCTCGGCATTCTACTGTCCTCCACATAAAAACAGTTTTTAACACAGAGTCTATTCTACCACAAAAACACTCTATATTAAAGAAACTTTACACTTTTTACAAAAATCGAATAAATATTTCCGATAATATGTAAACCTTTTACAATTATTTATCTATTTGTTAATAGTTTATTCATATTTGGGGGTTATATTGAGACTATAGATTTTTCATAACTCTCTCACCCTATGAATAGTGTATATTTAAGGCATCTCATCCGGAGATGCCTTTGTTCTTTATATGCCTTTCAATACTTATGTCATCCTGTGTTTTATATCTGCATATTCTTCCTGTATTTCTTCAGACGGTTTAGGTGTTATCAAACTAACCAGAACTATCATCAGAAAAGAAACCAGCATTGCCGGAACCACAGAATTCACTCCCAGTACATCACATAATGCCTTTTTATTTCCTGACTCACCAAACAATGCTGCATATTTCAGCAGCGGAACAGAAATCATTCCGCTTATAAGCCCTGCCATTGCACCATATTTGTTCATTCTCTTCCATCTGAGCGTCATAAAAACAGTTGGCGCAACTGAACACCCTAATGTACCTATAAATACAACTATTACATTTATCGTCAGACCTTCTATGCATTCACTTATCACAAAACACATAAGCGCAACAAGATATGTAATAAGTGCTATAACCAGTCTTTCATTCTTCTTTCTGATTCGGATAAGTCCTCCGCCACGTATTATATCCTCGTATATGATCATAGAAGATACATGCAGCGATCCTTCAAATGTAATAACAACCGCAAGTATGATAAATGCTATAAACATATAACCCAGCAGCTTTCCAAATCCCCCATCTTCACACAGACGGCTAAAAAGAATTCTTATATATCCTGATAAAGAATTAGTCAGTTTATGCGGATACATATATCCTCTTGATATGCCACCCATAATAGCTGCTGAAACGAAGAATATCGGAAGAAATACTATCATGATTATCTTCCCGTTATTTATCTTATCTGAATTATCGACCGAGAAAAATGTAGTAAGCATAAATGGCATTCCTAAAGCCAGGAGTCCCATAGATATAAGAGATACATAATCCTCGAATGCCAGAAACCTGCCATTATGATACATAACATTCATGTAATCACTTACACTTCCGGTCACATCCATTGCCATCATATTCCGAACAAGTGTACGTATACCCTGGTCAAAGTAGGCATGCACACTGATAATTACTACTACTGCAAGCATAAATGTAGCCTTATACGGAGCCGTCTTAGCAATGGCGCTATATCCAAACACACAAATAATCGCTGCCGGAATGACGGCCGCACAGAACTCTGCAATAGTACAGTCTATATTAAATGTCTCAAAAATAATTATCCCAAGTTCTTTTATGATAAGTGACATAATGATTATCGATAACACAACTGTCTCAACGGACATAATGATTCTAAGATAATCTTTGTCATCCTTAAATCTATGCTTTAAAAAACCAGGAAGTGTGCAGATACTTTTATGTCTTTTTGCATAACGCATAAGCTTGTAAGACGAATAATTCCACACTAAAGCCATGCAGATAATAATACCAACATACTCCCAGAACACTCCTGCTCCAAACAGATAAACATAAAAAGGCAGGATCATCCCACCCGGAAATGCAGCAATAAAAAGGGGACCTACAAACCCCAGTTCATAGCTTTTTATTCTTTTCCCAAGAGCAAACTCTCTTCTGTTCACTGTTTTAACTCCATAAAAGTACGTATCAATCCTTTGACTCAAAGACAATCACATAATCTCTTGTTTTTATAACACCCTTTTCCTGAGAAAGCTCGTTGCTGACCCCAAGTCCGGCTGCTTTAGGAAGCAGTGTATTTTCTATCTCATATTTGAATCCTGATATACTCTCTATAAAAGCATCCTCACCATAAGGAATCAGCGAGATATACTTGCCATATATATTCTTCTTCTCAAATACAAACTCGCCCTTCAGCACCCTGATTCTGTTATTTTTATCAAGTATGCATGCAGGGACATTTTGTTCAAAACACAGTTTCAGCATATTTATAACTGAAAATGTATGATCAAGTCTGCTTCCAGTTGCTCCCATTATAATTATTTCCTCAGGTCGCAGTGATATGGCATATCTAATAGCATGTTCGCTGTCAGTATCATCTTTCTCCGGAATCAGTTTCTCTATAGCTTCCTCTCCTGAATCTGATATGACCTTTACTCGTATATCTTCATATTCTTCTTTACTTACAGAATCAAAATCTCCGATAGCTTTATCAACAGGTATCCCTGCCTCCAGTGCATACATAGTTCCCCTGTCACAGGTTATCACATACACAGATGAATCAGATATTTTTTTATATATACTTTTTAACTGGTCAAAGTCTATACTTCCTCCAGCTATTATCAAGCACTTCATATCATTCCTCACTTAACACCAGCTTTAAATGATTGTAAGCCTTGGCATTAACTTACATAAGTCCGAGCTTCTTGCGGAAATTACATATATTATCTCTAATATCTCCCTTAAATATTGCAGATCCCGCAACTATCATATTTGCACCTGCATCAATTACGCTCTGCAGATTATCAAGATTAACGCCCCCATCAACCTCAATATCCACATCAGACCTCATCTGTCTTACAGCGCTTATCTTATCAAGTGCCTGTTCCTGAAATGACTGTCCACCGAAGCCCGGTTCTACACTCATAATAAGAACATGATCCACCTTATCAACCAATGACTCAAGTACATCAACCGGTGTTCCGGGTTTAATTGATATACCCGGTTTAAGACCCGCATTTCTTATCTTCTCTATATCCCCCAGTGGATCCTTTGTTGCCTCATAATGAATTGTAAAATTATTTCCACCCACCAGTTTAACAACATCGAGATATCTTGTCGGATCAATTACCATCATATGTACATCAAGAATCGCCTCCGGCAAGATCTTTCTTACATACTGCACTACCGGTGGTCCAAAAGAGATATTCGACACAAAATAACCATCCATAATATCTACATGAATAGTATCAGCCCCCGCATTATAAGCTACTTTTAAATCCCTCTCCATATTTCCAAAATCAATTGAAAGCATGGATGGCGCAAGAATATTCATTACCATCTCCTCCTGCCCTTTACATCTAGATACATTTCCTTGTAACTCTCATAACGTATATGAGATATCACGCCTTCATCCACTTTTTCCCTTATTATACAGTCAGGTTCATTTAAATGTGAACAGCCGGTAAATCTGCACTGTCCCAGATATGGTCTGAACTCCCTCATAAGAAAATCCAGTTCACTCTCGTCATTTATAAGCAGTTCTATAGAACTGTAACCTGGTGTATCATATACAAAGCTTGTTTCATCAACAGGAATAATTTCAGTATGTCTTGTAGTATTCTTACCGCGTCCTATTTTCTGACTTATCTCGCCAACTTCTACGTTACTGTCAGGAATAATCGACTTAATAAGAGATGACTTTCCTACCCCCGATGCACCAGACAATACTGTTTTTTTGCCCTTAAGAAATGACCTGACCATATCAAGTCCTTCACCTGTTTTATTTGAAACAGGATACAGATCGTACCCTGCAAGCTCGTAATTCTTTTTTATTGATTCAAGTTCTTCTTCTGACAAATGGTCTGTCTTCGTCAGACAAAGACTTGTTTCTATATCCTGCTGCTCCATATTTGCAAGAAATCTGCCTATAAGCCCATCACTTACAGCCGGCTTACTTGCAGAAAAAACAAGCAGCACCTGATCTGCATTCGCAACCGCAGGTCTAACCAGTTCAGATGATCTCTCATGTATATCCAAAAGATATGCTTTCCCCTCTTCACCTGTCGGCTCTATATCTACTATATCACCAACCAGCGGAGTTCGTCCTTCTTTCCTGAAAAGACCTCGTGCCCTGCATTCATATAAAGTATGAGCGGCCACTACATAGTAGAAGCCGCCTATACCTTTTATAATTCTTCCGTTTATCATATTACATCTCTTCGTAAGTAAGTGTCAGCGACTGAGAATATGAATCTGTTACATCCTCTCCGTCCTCTGTCTCAACAATAAATGTAACTGTACCATTATTAAACTGAAGTGCGTCATAGGAGCCATCTATCTCTATTGTTTCACCAGGCGCAACCGTCTGATATACCTGATATGTACCTGAATTATCAGCAATAAATACTGTAACTTTTACATTTTCCTCCCACAAACTATCATCATCAGTCGTGATTGTACCATTGACTCTACCTCTGTAGGATTTCTTCTCAGCTCCCTTACTGATTACAAATCCAACAGCAGTACCTTCCTTAACCTCTGTCTCAGGTGCTATGCTCTGACTTACAACTTCTCCCTCAGGGATACTTGAACTGTATTCATAGCTGACATCACCAACACTAAGACCAACTGATTCAAGACTTCCTCTTGCAGTAGTCTCTGTAAGTCCTGAGAGATCAGGAACTCTGACTATCTTCTCTTCCTCACCCTGACTTACATAGATAACGATTGTCTCGCCGGCTTTAAGCTTCTCTCCTGCCTTTGGATCTGTAGATATAACTCTGCCCTTGTCTATATCGTCATCGAACTTGTATGAACGTGTAGGCTTGAATCCCTGTTTCTCAAGCACTTTGAACGCTTCATCTTCATCCATATCTGTAACATCACTAATAGTAAGCTCTTCAGCTCCTGCACTAACAGTGATGATCAGCTGGGTATCCTTTGCAATACTTGTCTTTGGCTCAACATTCTGGCTTATGACATAACCTTCCTTAACGTCTACAGAATTCTCTTCTACAAACTGGAAGTTATTTAATCCCGCCTCTTTAAGATCCTTCTCTGCTGCCTTCTGACTAAGACCAACGAGGTCAGGCATCTCTATCTTCTTTTCTTCAGTAACCACCTCTTCCGTGGTAGCCTCTGTTGTAACTTCTGTGGTCTCTTTCTTCTTACCGAAATCAAACCAGCCAGCCATATTTCCTATAAATACAAACAGTAGAACTGCTACTATTACAGCCGCTGCTATACCACCTATCATAACAGCTTTCTCAAGCTTTGGATCTACATCCTCTTCTTCGTCACGTTCATATCTGTCATCATAAGGCTCATCGTCATCATCGCTGATTTTCTTGATACTGCCTTTCTTCTTCTCCGGACGTCTCTCAGGAATCTCTTCCTCGTAGCTATATTCATCTTCTTCTGCCTGTCTCAGTATCGCTTCAATTCTGCTTCTGTCAGGAGAAACTTCAGATGAACCACCTGCTGCCGGCTCTTCTCTATATACATGATCATTCGCAACCTTTACAGAGCTTTCTTCCTTGATTCTCTGCATATCTTCATTAGTGAACTGCTGGGTTGGAGCCCCTGTCACTGATGAAGGCGGTGCAACTATAATGTCTATACTTGGATTATCCTTAACTCTGTTCAGATCAGCTATAAGTGCCGCTGCAGTAAGATATCTTCTTTCAGGCTTCTTCTGTGTAGCCTTCATTATGATTTTCTCAAAGCTCGGATATATGTCCGGATACAGTTCTCTAGGCGGTATCATATCATTCTGGATATGCATAAGCGCAATGGCTACATTTGTATCGCCTTCAAATGGAACTCTTCCAGTAACCATTTCATACATGGTTATACCAAGTGAATAAATGTCGCTTCTTTCGTCACTATATCCACCTCTTGCCTGTTCCGGGGATATATAATGAACTGACCCTATACCCGTTGTGGACATAGTAGTTGAAGTTGCAGCCTTCGCTATACCAAAGTCTGTAACCTTAATATT
>DOVG01000105.1 GCA_003520205.1 Lachnospiraceae bacterium | reverse complement strand
GAGCGAATACCTTAGTACCCTTTGAACCCTCAGTACCAACCTTTGCAAATTCATCTGCTCCTTCACGAAGAATAAATGGAACACATGCAAGGGACTCAACGTTATTAACGATAGTTGGCTTTCCCCAAAGACCCTTTACAGCTGGGAAAGGTGGACGAGGTCTTGGCATACCACGCTTACCTTCGATAGAATTAAGAAGAGCTGTCTCCTCACCACATACGAAAGCTCCAGCACCAAGTCTGATATGGCAGTCAAAATTGAAACCAGTACCCATGATATTCTCGCCAAGGAGTCCCATCTCACGAGCCTGTGCTATAGCTATCTTAAGTCTGTTAACAGCGATAGGATACTCAGCACGAACATAGAAATAACCATTGCTTGCACCGATAGCATAACCGGCAATCATCATACCTTCGATAACTCCAAGTGGGTTACCCTCAAGGATAGAACGATCCATGAATGCACCTGGATCTCCCTCATCACCATTACATACAACATACTTTTCATCGCCAACTGACTTCTGAGCGAACATCCACTTACGTCCTGATGGGAAGCCACCGCCTCCACGTCCACGAAGTCCTGACTTAAGTACTTCATCAACTACTTCTTCAGGAGTCATAGAAAGAGCCTTCTTAAGTCCCTGGAAAGCTCCCATACCAAGTGCTTCATTTATATCTTCAGGATTGATAACTCCACATCCATGAAGAGCAACACGACGCTGCTTCTTATAGAAGTTGATATCTTCCTGCTTGCTTACTTTCTCACCTGTAGAAGGCTCAACATAGAGAAGTCTTTCAACTATCTCACCATTCTGGATATCCTTCTCAACTATCTCTTCTACATCATCAATAGAAACCATACGATAAAGTGTATCTTCAGGATATATCTTTACGAAAGGTCCCTGTGAACAGAAACCAAAACATCCAACCTGATTAACTGTTGCCTTATCAGAGAGTCCCTTCTCTTCAAGAACAGTTTTAAACTTTTCCATTATCTCTTTTGAATTACTTGAGAGGCATCCTGTACCACCACAAAGAACTATGTGACGCTTATCATCTGCACCTGCAAGTTTATCATCAAGACACTTAGTACAAGCTGTAACCTTGCTATCAAGATCTGCTACTGTATTTATCTTGCTCATGCTGATGCCTCCTTTCTATATGAATCAATTATTCCTGAAACCTGATTAACTTCAACCTTTGGATAAACCTTTCCGTTTATACTTACTGCTGGTGCTATACCACATGCACCTATACATCTAAGTGCATCAAGCGTAAACAGACCATCCTCAGATGTCTCACCAGGTTTAATTCCTATTAACTCAGAGAATTTATCGATAACCTGCTGTGCACCCTTTACATAACAAGCGGTACCAAGGCAACATCCGATAACATACTTTCCCTTTGGTGTAAGCGAGAAGAAAGAGTAAAATGTAACTACTCCGTAAATCTCCGCAACAGAAATTCCTGTGTTCTTTGAAACAATTTCCTGAACTTCAAGAGGAATATAGCCATACTCATTCTGAATATCACTAAGAATCATCATGAGAGGAGTTGTTTCATCCTTATATCTGGCGCATATTTCCTCAATTTTTGCCACGGCTGTGGCATTAAGCTTAGCCATGTGTCGACCTCCTTTTGTAATTTTAAATCAGATATAGTCATTATACTCGAAACGTGTAAGTTAGTACAACTTAACCTTTATAAAAAAATGTCTTCGATACATCACCTACAAGACGATAACGTAATTAGAGAGTAGCACTAACGAAAATGCTACTCTCTATTCCAGGAAGACTATGAAAAAATTTAACCTGTCACTAAACCAGTTAAAAGTGATAAAATTCCAGCTATTATCAGTATAATGATTGATACCCACATAAATCCTGCTATTGCAAGACCCACCAGAATCAGTGGAAAGGATACGATTGCTAATACAATCTTTGAAATCCCCCATGCAAATTTAAATGCCAGATGTATCATTTTACCTATAAAAACAAAAAGCAATACTATAAAAAACAGTGTCAACATATATTTCACCCCCTTCTACTACTTGAGTTTAGATTTTTCGCCTGCAAAGAAGATCTGTTATTCCTTTAATTTCATCTCTAACTCCTTCATGCAAGTAATGATTAACAATTTTCGAAAATTATATCATTATGATTTACTGACTTACATATAATAATGAGAGATATAATTCGTTCTATTTTTCCAAAAAAGAAAAATAGATTTTATTCTTATTCTATTGTATGATGTGAGTATCAAAAGTACCTTATATATAGGAGAAAGCAGGTTCAAAATGGGGAGAAAATCTATTAAAGCCAATAAAAATATATACTTTACAAGCAGAGAAGATGCCGGATTAACTCGGGCTGAAGCCAGCGAACTTACAAAGTATCTTTCAGAAAGCAGAATAGAAAAAATAGAAAATGAAAGAACAAGAGTGCAGCCTGACGATGTAATTGCCATGTCCAGAGCATACAAAAAGCCGGCTCTCTGCAACTACTACTGCACTCATGAATGCAGCATTGGTAAAGATACTGTTGCAGAGATCCAGCCATCAAATCTGTCTGAAATATCTCTTAAAATATTTAATTCTCTTAATGTTCTGGATAAACAGAAAGAGCGTCTGCTTGAAATTGCAGAAGATGGTACGATTTCCAGTGATGAAATAAGTGATTTTAAAAATATTCAGGAAAATCTTAATAAGATATCCAATATAGTTGAAACACTTAAACTCTGGGTTGAGCAGGCAACCAGCGATGGGGATATAACACTTATATAGAAAAAACCTTAATTATTTTCAACGCCTTTACCATCGAAGGCATGAGCTTCCACATAAATCATCATTTTATTATAGATATATATGTATAATCCCAGGAAAGCGACTCCCGACAGATATATAAAAGCTATTATATCTGTAAATACTCCAAACAAAACAAGACCTACAACTACAACTGTCGCAAAAAAGATTAGTCTCACATGATCTTTTTGCCATTTATTCTTATAGAAAATAATTCTATCATTAAGCGCTTTGTTACCATCCACTTTTTTATCTGTCTTATGTTGAGCCACTAATATCATAATGCTGATGAGAAGGCACACACATCCAAAATAAATCATTGCCGAACTAAGCGATATACTCATTAGAATCACCTCTTTCTGCCATCTTTATTTTTCTATATTTAATCGCATATCCAAGCGTCATTCCTATATAGAAAAGTGCAAATCCACCAGTAATATATGTATTAAAGCTATTCACATGAGCATATGTATTCAGCGAATAAAGATTCATTGCAGTAACAAACACCCAGATTGCTGCTGTTATTCCATTCAAAATCATTAATGTTTTAGGATTGTCACCCTTGAAAAAATCCTGATGTTTCTTATTTGTTTTCTCCATTTTATTATCCTCAGCTTTCATTTAGATTTTGTTCGAACAGTCGATTACTTCATAATCGATTGCTTTTGTGCCATGTATACTTCGTAATCGATTGCTTTTGTGCCATGTATACTTCGTAATCGATTGCTTTGATAACTGGATAATATAACAGTCTGGGTGTTCATATGCCAAATCTGTTGCAAATGGAGTATAAGATGTCGTGAATGGTATTTTTATGATTCATTTACCAGTTTGCCCGTCATATGTTCTATAGTCATTTC
>DOVG01000019.1 GCA_003520205.1 Lachnospiraceae bacterium | reverse complement strand
CTCATTTTCTTGTATTATTTCATCTACTTCTTTCATCCTTATACCCTCCTTAAATTCAAAAAAGTTATTTTTTAATCATATCTGCTTACCACATTTCAAAGTATATCATCCAAAGCGCAACAAATCCGCAACTAATTAACATAAACTTTTCTATGAGTCTGAATCGCAATAAAAAAAAGTGCAGATGCATACAGCATTTACACTTTTTTATAACTTCTATGAATCAAAGAATTCCCGACCATCCTCTGTTACAAGTCTCTCAGACTTAGGGTATTCAAAGATGGCAGGATTATCTGCATTTTCGGCCAGATACTGAGCGAATTTTCTTGCCTGCCATTTAGCCATAGGGAGATTATGCATCAGATAATTACCGCAGTTAACCGGTAATGCTCCAGGCACTTCCTCTGTTTCCTCTACTGACTTAAAGGCATTAAGAAGCAGATTATATATTTCTTCCGGTTTATGATTTCCCTTCAGAATCAGATAAAAACCTGTCAGACATCCCATCGGTCCCCAATATATCACCTGATCCTTCCACTCAGAATCATTTCTCAGGTATGTAGCTATAATATGTTCCAGCGAATGCATTGCTGCAACATCTATGGCCGGCTCTATATTTGGTCTTGTGACTCTGACATCATATGTTGTAACCAGCTGATCTTCAAGCACATCTACTCTGCTGACAAAAATACCCGGAACTATCTTTGTATGGTCAACCGAAAAGCTTGGAATTAAATCCATATCACTATTCCTCCTAATAGAAAATGTACCAGACAAGTATAACATATATGATATCAAGTTTCTATATGTTGTACCAATCATGCTATGCATGATTGCATAGCTTTTTTCAAAAGCTATGATTCTGCTTCGCAGAATGTATCCTCTCTCCGTTCGGAGCACCGATTTCTTTCAGAAATCGGTACCTATTGTTAGATGATTTCCGTGCTTAGCTTTAATCTAATCCCTAAACAGAGCTGTAGACAGATATCTGTCACCTGAATCAGGAAGCAGCGCAACTATTGTTTTCCCTGCATTTTCAGGTCTTTCTGCCAGTATCAGAGCCGCCTTAAGTGCTGCACCTGATGATATACCTACAAGTATACCTTCACTTGAGGCAAATACTTTTCCTTCCTTAAATGCATCTTCATTTTCAACTGTAATTATTTCATCATATATGTCTGTATTAAGTGTCTTCGGAACAAATCCGGCGCCTATTCCCTGTATCTTATGAGGTCCCGCATTGCCCTGTGAAAGTACCGGACTTCCGGCAGGCTCAACTGCAACTATCCTGATATCCGGATTTTTTTGTTTCAGATACTCACCTACACCTGTTATCGTTCCACCTGTTCCGACACCGGCTATAAATATGTCTACATTTCCATCTGTCTGATCCCATATTTCCGGACCGGTAGTCTTTCTATGTGCTTCAGGGTTAGCCGGATTAATAAACTGTCCCAGGATAACAGCTCCCTCTATCTCTTCTTTCAGTTCTTCCGCCTTAGCTATAGCTCCCTTCATTCCTTTAGCACCTTCTGTGAGAACTATCTCTGCGCCATATGCTTTAAGAAGATTTCTTCTTTCCACACTCATGGTATCCGGCATAGTAAGTATAGCCCGGTAACCTTTAGTCGCTGCAACGGCAGCTATTCCAATACCTGTATTACCTGAAGTTGGTTCTATAATAGTAGAACCCGGTTTCAGTTCTCCTTTCTTTTCAGCTTCCTCGACCATAGCATATGCTATACGGTCCTTAACTGAACCCGCAGGATTAAGGAATTCCAGCTTACCAAGTATTGTTGTCCCTTCTACACCTCTCTTATTTGAGTATCTGCTAAGTCTTAAAATAGGTGTTTCACCGATTAATTCCAATGAACTTTCTTTAATCTTACCCATATAAATATCCTCCCTGTTTTCTTTTATATATAATACATATCCTTTGGAAGAACTCTTGCAAGAAACTCCTTCGTTCTCTCTTCCTTAGGGGATACAAGTATCTCATTAGGTTTTCCCTGTTCAACTACTACTCCGCCATCCATAAAAACTATCTTGCTGGCAACTTCTTCAGCGAATGCTATCTCGTGAGTTACTACTATCATAGTGATACCACTCCTTGCTACTTTTCTGATAATCTCCAGAACTTCTCCAACAAGCTCAGGATCAAGCGCCGAAGTCGGCTCATCAAATAGTATGACTTCAGGATGAAGAACTACAGCTCTCGCAATTCCAACTCTTTGCTGCTGACCTCCCGATAATTCTGATGGATATGAGTCTTTTTTGTCCAGCACTCCAACCCATTCAAGAGCTTCAAGAGCCCTTTCTTCAGCTTCTTTCCTGGGAACCTTTCGTGCAACGGTAAGACCTTCCATTACATTTTCCAAAACAGTCTTATTGGCAAAGAGATTATAATTTTGAAATACAAAAGCCATATTCTTGCGAAGTTCATTTATCTGCTTTTTATTTGCTTTTTTCAGACTTACTTCATATTTATTCAGCTTTAGTTCGCCTTCATCCGCCTTCTCCAGAAAGCTTATACATCTGAGAAGAGTTGTTTTCCCTGAGCCGGAAGGACCAAGAATTACTACAACCTCCCCATCTTCCACATCCAGCGAAACCCCTTTAAGAACCTCAAGATTTTTAAAGCTTTTTTTTACATTTTTTATTTCTATCACTTCTTATCTCCTCTAAACGGTTTTCTTATATCTGGCAAAAGCTTTTTCTACACGTTTCAATAAAATCTCAATAAAAACTATAAAGATTACGTAGACAAAGAAAGCATCTATATACATCTCAAGATACTTTGTCGTCATACCTCCAATTATTTTGGCACTTCCCATTACTTCTGTTACAGACATCGTAAATGCTAAAGAGGTAGATTTGATAACATCTATTATCACATTTCCCATAATCGGAACTGCCACTGTCATGGCCTGTGGAACTATAATCTCCTTATATACCTGCCACTTACTTAGTCCTACCATATAGCCCGCTTCCTTCTGTCCTTTATCAACAGATAAAATCGCCGATCTTATGGCCTCGGTCAGAAATGCCGTAGCAGAAAGAGAGATTGCTACATATGCATACCATATAGGGTCAATGCTGTAGATATCTATTTCCCTGCCACTGGCTTTAAATAAGTTATTCAGCCATAATGGAATTAATGCATATATAGTAAACATCTGAAGAAGAACAGGCGTTCCACGTATCGCCGACAACCATACTTTTACAAGCGAGGATAGAACCGGAATCTTTTTTAACTCCGCAAATGCAAATAAAAATGAAATCGGAAAAGCTATAAGTAAAGCACCTATTGTCAGTTTAATCGTAACCGGAAGATAGGCAGCTATCTTTATAAAATTTTCAAGCATTAGTCTACTATCTAACATATGGCCTTCCTCATCTGCTTGTTAGTTTTATTATTTCTATCTCTCAACTTCTTCTCCCAGAATTTAAAAACCTTATCCAGAACAAGTGTACAAGGCCAGTAAATCAGTGCAAGTGCCAGATAAAGTTCGAGATTATATACGTTAGCTTTGAGACCCGAAAGATACATTCCTCGTCCCAGAACATCATGAAGTCCTATCGTATATGCCAAAGCACCTTCCTTCATCATGAATATGAATATATTTCCAAGATTTGGAAGTGCTATGATGAAGCCCTGCGGAAATACTATCCTTTTTATAGCCTGTACCGGTGTCAGCCCTACCATGACTGCCGCTTCATACTGTCCCGCCGGAACAGATAAATAAGAAGTCCTTATGATTTCTGACATAGGCGAACCGAGCAGTAAAGAGAAAGTAACAATAACATATAGTATTGTATTTATATCCCCCAGCTCTACCGCAAAATAAGTTCTCAGGAAAAGCGGCAGACCATAATACACTATAAAGAGCAGAACTACAGATGGGACTGATCTTAGTACCGTTACATAAATACTCCCTATCCCCCTCAGTATTTTTCTCCTGGATAATCGAAGCATGGCTATTCCAAGCCCAATCATAAATCCAAAGAAGACTGAACTAACAACATATATGATTGTCACATAAATGTAGGGAAGAACCTTGATAAAAAAATCTATGAAAATGTCCCACCTGAATCCTCGCATTTTATCTACCTACTTCTTAATCATTCTTCACAGTATCATACTTAAATGCATCATAACCATAAAACTTCTCGGACAGCTCAGAAAGCTTTCCTTCTTCCTTGAGGCTTCCAAGCACACCGCTTATTGCCTCTGCAACTTCCGGCTTATCCTTGCTGATGATAGGATATGTGTACACGGAACGGCAGTCATAGAAATCAAGCTTATCGTTATACTCATGAAGATCTCCGCCATCTGCTACAACAAGCTGTTCATAATAATTCTTTGGCCATACAGCAAAGTCGTATCTGCCATCTGCCACCCAGCTGATAGCATTCATAAATGAATCCGAACTGTCAGTTGCCTCAAGAGCTATCTGATTGTCAGGATTTTCTTCGTTATACTTATAGACAACATAGTAGAGACCATCACCTGCAAGAATTGGCGCCAGTTTGATACCAGCCTTAGCAGCACTTTCAAAATCCTTGATTCCTTCAGTTCCCTTTGGGACAATTATTCCAACCAGAGAAGCTCCTAAAGGATTCTTTGGAAGAGAATATGCTTCATCTCTTTCCTTTGTATAAAATGCATTTGATAATACCAGATCATATTTACCTGAACTTAGTCCTGCATACTGTGCATCCTGTCCACCTGCAAGTTCATATTCAAACTCATAGTCCGCCAGCTGTTCATCAACAAGCTTTAGCACTTCTATTTCATAACCCGTCAGATTACCATTATCATCTTCGTAAGCCAAAGGATATGAATTAGACTGCCATGCCACTTTAACTTTCTTCACTCCTTCTTCTACTTCTGTGCTTGCTGCAGATGAATTATCAGCGCTCTTACCACATGCAACTGTTGAAAGTGCCAGCGCAAATACTAAACCTAAACCAGTTACTTTTTTTATAAATCCTCTATTTTTCATAATCATTTTCCTCCTTGTTTTGTCTCAAACTCTATTATTTTCTTTACTGCCTCATCTATCTCCATATTAGTTTCGAGACACTCAAAATTATAGCGTGCAAGAACTCTCTGGGGATGAGGTCCTATCTTGCTTATCAGGAGATACTTACAGTCTGCAAGCTTTTCTGCAACGTAAGTCACCCTTTCCTCATTATGGCCCCAACATCGAGTATCACCTGCCATTTCTGTTCCCGGAAAATTTACCTCCTGAATTCTGTCACTTTTCCATGTGCCATCATCCATATTCACGCTGATTATCTGATATACAGTTGCCATACCGAAATGTGAATCAACTCTTTTCCCATCTCTCGAAGCAGCTGCAATCTTAAATACTTTGTTTTTTAAATCACTCATTTTATCATCCCCCGATCAGTGATCTGCATGGGTAGTATTTGTGATCATACCGTCCGCGAAAAGACCACTATATATATCTTCAATCAGAGATAAAGCTCCTTTATAACCAACATAGCTCTTATTCAGGATTACTCTGTCAGTTATAGGAAGTGATAATCTTATAAGAATACTGTCGTTCTTCGAAGTAACAAGTTCTTTGTCCCAGCTGCTTCCAAGAACAACAGAACGAACGCCTTCTTCATCAAGCTTTTTAGCCAGGTCTTCCTGAATAACCTTATTATCTCCTTCAAAGACGATATTGCCATCGTACCTGTCATCTATATCTTTAATCGTATCCTCTATCAACTGCTTTGTCTTAGTATCAGGATTTTCGATATCGTAGAAGCCTTTTGGAGTAAAACCAAGTTCTTCTACAACGAATTTGCTGGTTCCTATACCATAAGTACTATCTGCAATTGTATACAGATGATATGGGAGATAGCATCCAAAATCAGATACCAGATCACCAAAGGAAACAAAATAGCTCTTATACTGTTTTTCTTCTGATGCAATAAAGCTCTCTACCTTATCCTTATCAAGAGAAGCAAACTCGGCTACTTTTCTAAGAAATCTGCCGGTTTCCTTAAGTCCGACCGGAAGTACCGGCACATGCAGATAAGGAGTCTTATATAAGCTTTCAAGCTTTTTAGCTGTAGACAGGCCTACCCACGGCGAAAGAACCAGATTAAACTCAGCATTCGGAATGTCCATCCACTCCGAAAATCCTTTACTTTCAGGTCCATACAGAATATTAACTTCCAGTCCTATTCCTTCCAGAAGTCTCTTAATCTCATGAAGGTCACCTCTCCAGTATGCATCCTGAAAAGGAACAACTGAGAATACATTTACCAGTCCTTTTCTCACATTTGCTTTCTGGACTTCGTAGGAAATGTACTGATCTATGATTGCATTTACCACAAGCTCATGCCCCTGATAATTGTTACCTCTGAAGCCAGCTGTATCAACTCCTACCACAGGATATCCTTCATCAGCGAATTCACATGCAATCTGCTTAACATCATCACCTATAATACCTGCTGAGCATCCTGCCAAAATAACATATAATGAACCGTCCATTACCTTAAGTGTTCCATCAACTGTTGCACGAAGCTTCTTCTCTCCACCGAATATTACTTCTGACTGAGTTGAATTCGTACATGATATCTGGCCTCCACCAGCATATCCCTCTCCCTGATATCCTGAACCACTTCCAAGATATGAGAACTGTCTTGCCGCACATCCCGGACCTGCGTGTACAATCGGTATTCCTTTTTCTATAGCAAGTACTGTCTGAAGCCCACCCAGAGCACATGAAAATTTTGCCTGTTCTATTAAATGACTCATTGTTTAGCCCCTTTCTCAAAGTAGAACGGATCTTCCTCTTCTCTCCACCATTTGGTATATGGAAATTCATTGTACTCTGATAATGTTTTAAGTATTCCTTTAGTCTCTATAAGTGCAAGTAGTCTCTTTCCTGTCGTTATTATTCCATCATATCCCGCACTTATATTTGTCTCGCCCTCTAATAGACTCGGTATTCCGAGCTTACCGCCGAGGATTGTCATATTCATATGTCGAACAATCATAACGTCCGGACGAAGCTTCTCAAGTATCTTAAGTACCTGATATGGCTGTTTATTACATACAGAAAAGTTCTCTATCTCTCCTGTTTTCTTTACCAGCGCTTCCAGAGTATTCTCTGTCCCTTCAGTGTCATCCTGCATATCATGATGGAGAGTGGTAATTCCTACAATCTCCATGCCCAGATCCGATACAACACTTCCTACATTATGTGCATATGCATCACCGGCAAATACATATATCTTCTTACCTGAAAGCTTTTCTCTCAATCTTTCAAGTTCCGGAGCAATTCTCCTATGTTCACTCTCAATTACTTCTTCAACCTTATCCTCAGTTCCGGTATACTTTGCAACCTCTCTAAGCCAGTTATCTGTCCAGCTGATTCCAAAAGGAGCCGGAGACTTTACCTTCGGAACACCAAAATCTGATTCAAGCACGCTTGACACATAGGTACCCAGTGTTTCGCATATATGAGCAGAGCATGCAGCTTCCGGCATTCTTGATATCCTGTCCACACTTGCCAGAGGAACAAGATAGTTAGGCTTTAGTCCAAGCTTTCCCAGAAGCGGTGTAAAAGTATCGCTTCCAAGGAAGTTGAATACATTTACAAGCTTTTTATTCTTCTCTGGCTGTTCCTTGACCAGATTCTTAAGTATTCCATGATATGCTGCATCAAATCCCGATGACCATATCTTCGATTTGAATCCTTCACAATATACGGGAATGATTGGAATACCGATTTCTTCCTGCATATCAAGTGCAACACCTTCGATATCATCTCCTACTATTCCTGTTGCACAGGAGGAATGAACAAATATAGCTGAAGGATTAAAACGTTTCTTTGCTTCATTTATTGCTTCTCTAAGCTTATTCGTTCCACCATATACTGTATCCTTCTCAGATATATTGCTGCATATAACTCTTACCTTATCCGGCTGTTCACCACGCTCTATAGCAGAATTTCTGAACTGAGTATCATTTAGCGGGGTATTTGCAAAGCATCCCATCGGTGAATGAACCACAACTGCTGCATCGCGAACGAAATATGTAATCGTAGAAGCAGTCATCTGAGCACAGTCACTACACTGACTGTAGCTTCTCTCCTTACATACAAATTTCTCTGTACCCTCTGCCTTAGCAAGCTCACTTGCTTTTCCTGAATAATATATAATTGATTTGAGTCGATTCTCTCTGATCGTAACCTCTGTCTGAGCCAGTCTATCACTCATCACTATTCCTCTTTCCTGTTTTATCCTAGTACTAAATCGCTTTAAATCTTATAATCGTCTGCTGTTTCCATGAGTCCGAACTCAAGGAGAATTTCCTCAAGTCTGTCTGATGTCATAGGTGTCGGTATCGTGAAATCCTCATTGTTGATAAGCGCTTCTGCAAGATTTCTGTATTCCTGAGCCTGATTGCAGTCAGGTCTGTACTCGATAACAGTCTTTCTATTTATTTCAGCATGCTGAACCACATTATCTCTTGGTACAAAGTAAAGAAGTTTTGTTCCAAGTTCCTTTGAAAATGCTCTCAGAAGATCTAACTCTCTATCTACATTTCGGCTGTTGCAAATGATGCCTCCTATTCTGACACCACCACTTCTTGCATACTTCTTTATACCCTTTGATATATTGTTAGCAGCATAAAGAGCCATCATCTCTCCACTTGCCACTATATATATTTCCTTAGCTTTACCTTCTCTGATTGGCATTGCAAATCCACCACATACTACATCTCCAAGTACATCGTAGAATACAAAATCCAGATCATCCGTATATGCTCCAAGATTCTCCAGAAGACCTATAGATGTGATAATTCCTCGACCTGCACATCCTACTCCCGGTTCAGGTCCACCACTCTCAACACATCTGGTTCCAAGGAATCCCTCTCTCATGATCTGATCAAGCTTTACATCCTCGCCTTCATCTCTAAGAGTATCGAGAACTGTTTTCTGCGCCAGTCCTCCAAGAAGGAGTCTTGTAGAATCAGCTTTAGGATCACATCCTACAACCATAACCTTCTTTCCTGCTTCAACTAATCCTGCGGTAAGATTCTGTGTTGTTGTTGACTTACCGATACCACCTTTTCCATAAATAGCTATCTGTCTCATAATTATTCTTCCTGCTTTCTTTTATATTTTTCTATATTGTGCCCATTGGGGTTAATTAACCATGTGAAAATGTTTCTTTTATATTTACTCTTCTAAAATATATCTGTTCTCCGAATTCAGACTTTCCCGGCACTCCCACCGCATCAGCACGGCAATGCTGGCAATGTCTGAATATGTCAATATATTTTCCTGCCTTCGTCCTTGCCTCATCCAGGTCTATACATGACGGAGCTTTATAATCCTTCAGTTCAAACTGCGGGATTAGCGGTATGATGTTATATATCCATGCGCCTGCCTCCGCTACAGTCTTTGCAATCTCCTCTATATGATCACCATTTATCTCCGGAACAAGTACTGTATTTACTTTTACAGTCATTCCTGCGTCAGCAACCTTTTTTATTCCCTTCAGCTGATTCTCTATAAGTATCTTCGCCGCTTCAACACCTTCATACTTTTTTCCGTGATATATGATAAATTTGTTCAGCTTCGCTTCTATTTCAGGATCAACTGCATTTACTGTAACAGTAAGTGAATCAATACCTATATCAATCACTTCATCTGCCTTCTCATAGAGCATGAGACCATTTGTGCTCATGCACTTTATGAGGTTTGGATATTTTTCTTTTACTATCCTGAAGGTTTCGAGTGCATGCTCTGTAGCAAGTGTGTCTCCAGGTCCTGCAATTCCGGCAACCGATATTTCAGGACAAACCTCTAAGGCTTCTTTTATAACCTCTATCGTTTCTTCAGGCTTAAGCACAACGGATGTTACTCCCGGTCTGTCTTCTTCTGTGTTAATAACTCTGTCGCAGAAACGGCATCCTATGTTACACCCGGGACTGACCGGCAGATGAATTCTTCCTGAATTCTTATATCCTCCAAAACACGGATGTGACTGTTGTAACTGTTCATATGAATTTGCAACCATCTGTATTTTCCTTTCATCCACTTTCTATTTCAAAGTTTCTTTTTATTCTCTCCAACGCATCTGTCAGAACACTTCTCGGGCAGGCTGCATTTATTCTCTGGAAGCCTTTTCCGGTTTCCCCAAATATATGTCCTGCATCAAGCCACAGTTTAGCTTCGTATATCAGTTTCCTGTTTATTTCCTCATCACTGAGTCCTGTTCCCTTAAAATCCAGCCATACCAGATATGTACCTTCAGGAACAAACATCTTTATCTGTGGGAGACTGTCTTCAATATACTTTTTCATATACTCGATATTCGACCATATGTACTTCTTTACTTCGGCAAGCCACTCGCCACCGTATCTATAAGCAGCCTCACAAGCACTGATTCCAAATATATTTGCCTGACTGTAACCAAAGGCATCTATCTTTTTCCTGAATTTTTTTCTGAGAGCATTATCCGGTATGATGATATTTGATATCTGCAATCCTGCGATATTGAAGGACTTGGTCGGCGATGTACATGTAACTGTTATATCCCTGTATCTTTTATCAAGATTTACAAATACCTGATGTTTACCCTTCCATATAAAATCTGCATGTATCTCATCACTTATAACTACCGTATTATGCCTCAGACATATATCACCAATCCTTTTCAGCTCTTCCTTAGTCCATACGGCTCCTCCGGGGTTATGGGGATTACTAAGAATAAATATCTTCACATCATTTTGAATGATTTTCTTTTCGAAATCCTCATAATCTATTTTGTATCTTCTGTTTCCACTTTCATCTTCTGTATCCAGAAGATTACTTACAACTATTTGTCTTTCATTATCTGTTATAATTTCTGAGAACGGATAATATACAGGTTGAAGTATAAGGATACTGTCTCCCGGTTCTGAATAAGCCTGGACAGCAGCCCCCAGTGCAAAAACAACACCCGGTGTCTTTATAAGCCATCTCTCACTTTCCAGTTCCCAGCCATACTGCTCGTACATCCATTTTTTTATGATTTCGTAGTAGTGTTCAGCTGTTTCTGTATATCCATAAACTCCCAGTCTGTTTACTTTATCTATAGCTTCCTGTACAAAGGAAGAAGTCTTAAAATCCATATCGGCAACCCACATAGGAAGAATATCTTCCGGATAACCTCTTCTTCTGGCAAAATCATATTTCAAGCTATTTGTATTTTTTCTGTTAAGTATCAAGTCAAAATCCAAATTCTTTTCTTCCATGATTTTCCTCACCACTACTTCAGCGCCTGTTCAAAATCTTTTATAAGGTCACTTATAGCTTCTATCCCGACAGATATACGAAGTATCCTGTCTGTTATACCGTTTCTAAGTCTTTTTTCTTCAGAGAGATCTGCATGAGTCTGAGTAATCGGATATGTAATAAGTGATTCCGTACCTCCTAAGCTTTCTGCAAATCTTACAAGCCTGGTTTTCTCAAGCAGCTCTGTAGCCGTTTCTTTACTCTCGCATTCCAGCGTGAGCATAGCCCCAAATCCTCTTGCCTGTTTTTTCATTATTTCATGCCCCGGATGAGACTCCAGTCCCGGGTATATAACCCTGGTTATTTTTTCTTGTTTTTCAAACCACTCTGCAAGTCTTCTGGCATTTTGTTCTGCCTTTTCCATTCTTACTGATAAAGTCTGAACCCCTCTAAGTATCAGCCAGCTGTCAAATGGCGAGAGTACTGCGCCAGTTGTCATCGCTATATACCTTATTCTTTCGATTAACCTTTCATCCTTAGCAATTATGAATCCTGCCAGAGTATCATTATGTCCTCCCAGATATTTAGTACCACTATGTACAACCACATCTGCTCCCAGTTCCAAAGGATTCTGTAAATATGGAGACATAAATGTATTATCAACAATCAGTAATATATTTCTCGACTTAAGCTTGTCTGCAAGTAATCGGATATCTGTGACATTCATCATCGGATTTGTCGGAGTTTCGACATATACCGCCTTAGTTTCCTCTCTGATGTATGCTTCAACATCATCCTTCCACAAATCAACCCCGGTAAACTCGATTCCATTTTTGTGATTAATCTCTGAAAAAAGTCTTACACTGCCTCCATAAAGATCATTTTCTATAATGATATGATCTCCCGGTTTGAATAATTCCATCAAAGCAGCTTCCGCAGACATACCAGAAGTAAATGCTACCGCTCCTTTTCCATTTTCCAGAGAGGCAACTACTTTCTCAACTCTCTCTCTGGTAGGATTCTGAGCACGGCTGTAATCATATCCGGTGCTTTTCCCTAATCCCACATGGCTGAATGTCGCCGTCTGATATATAGGAAATGATATACAGCCTGTTTTTTCATAGGCAACTTCTTCATCTAAGTGAATACATCGTGTTTCTAATTCATTATCCATCTGAATTTACATCTTCCTTTAAAATAGCTTTTACCTATCACTTTGATAGGCTTTTGTACCTACCAATTAAGTCACATTTTTGCAAATAAGGAAAATACTTAATACTTATCACTGATTATAAGAAAAATTTATATCCCCTTAAGACCGCATAAAAAAAGGGTTTGTGATATGGATACATTAAAAAATCCGGATATAAATATCCGGATGATAAGAATTAATATATTCATCTGTATGAGGGAAATCAGTTAAGATAATATAGATATGTTAGATTTTCATTTTTGATTCAAGCACTTTTGTAGCATCCTGCATCTTTCTCATGAAATGATTTATAAATAGCTATAATAAATATAGTCCCTCTGAAACAAAGCTCTATACACATCACATACCATACTCCTACTAATCCGTAGTGAATCGCAGCAAATGCTGAAAGCGGTAGTCTTACACACCACATACTTAGGAGATTCAGTGCACTTGGAGTACCTGTTTTCCCCAGACCTCTGAATACTCCCTCAGCAACTATAGAAGCCCCAAACATAGGTTCTGCAAATGCTTCTATCCGAAGGATTGTCGTTCCGAGAGCTCTAACTCCCTCGTCCGGTGACATTATGGCTATCATCTGCGGTGCAAATATATATAATAATACACCCGCTAATGCCATAACTATCATTCCTATTATAATCGAAAGATATGCGAATTTGCGACTAAGAAATCTTCTTTCAGCTCCCTTTGCCTGACCTACAAGAGTTGTAGCCGCATGAGATATTCCATAACCCGGCATATAGCATAAACTCTCAGCAGTTATGGAAAAGGAATTAGCTGTTATAGATACATTTCCTAGAGGGGAAACTATTCTTGTAGATACCACATAAGCTGAACCCATTATAGCAGAACTAAGCATAACCGGAAGTGACATTTTAATGCTTGTCCACCACTCTTCACGGTTCATTCCACCCTTTTCTTCTTTGCGAAGATGTAGCATATCTGAAAACTTCAGTATTGCCAGTAGTATGCAGACTGCCCCTACCAGTTCAGAACAAAGTGTTCCAATAGCTGCGCCCATAACTCCAAGGTTCACACCAGGCACTCTTATACTATATCCCCACATATCAACTGTTCTGCTGGGGAAAATGAAAAATGCATTAAATATCACATCCAGAAAACACATTAATATATTCAATATACTTGGCACCTTCATATTACCGCTGCATTCCAGCATTCCTGAGCCGGTATAATTTATCTGCATTATAGGAAGCATGAGTGAAAACACCAGAAAATAATGTGATGCATCAACAAGAACTTCAGGAGAACCGCCCATCCATCTCGGAAGTGCTTTATGAATCAGTATTCCCAGCACCATAAGGCTGAGAGCAAAACACAGTACTGTTATCAGTCCAGTCTTCACACATTTTCGTGCCTCTTTCTCTTCTCCCGCTCCAATCCTATGAGCTATACCAACTGTAAAACCAGTTCCTATGGCTCCGCACAGTCCTCCTATAAGCCAGGTAGTTGTGGATACGATTCCTATTGCAGCAGAAGAAGATGCTCCAAGGCTGCCAACCATTGAAGCATCTATATATTCCATAATTATAGTTGATATCTGTGCTAATATTGCAGGGATGCTAAGTCTTAGCACGAGACTTATTCTTTCACCAAGAGTCAGATATTCTCCCTGTCGCACTTTCTCCAGTAATGTATTATTCATTCTCTTTTAAAGCTTCAACCCCTCTTCGAAGTCTATCCAGCCCATCCTCTACATAACTTCTTGGACAAGCCACATTCATTCTGAGATATCCTCTTCCTGCCTCACCGTAGGCTGATCCATCTGTTATCCAGAGTCCTGTTTCCTGTCTGATAAACTTTCCAAGGTTCATGCCTCTATTCTTACAAGCCTCTTCAAGGGGTGTTGCATTAATCCAGCATAGATAGGTTGCGACCCCCGACACGTACTTAAGCTCTGGAATATTATCATCTATATCTATATATTTTCTTACTAAATCCTTGTTATCTCCGATGTACTTCCTAACCTCATCCAGCCACTCTTCTCCATATTTATATGCTGCAATCGCAACCTGAACAGCAAATGCATTTGGCTCCGCAACCTCGTCAGTATTCAGTCCTCGAACAACCTTATTCCTAAGGAACTTATTGGGAACAATAACTGCCGCACTATTTAGTCCGGCTATGTTAAATGTCTTCGACGGTGCCACACAAGTAACACTAATATCTCTATTTAATTCACTTGCAGCTATAAATGGCATGTATCTACCTACTGGACATATCAGGTCGCAGTGTATCTCGTCACTCACAACCGTTATACCATTTCTCGCACAAATCTCTCCTATTCTGACAAGAGTCTTCCTGTCCCAGACAGTTCCGGTAGGATTGTGCGGATTGCAGAATATCAGAAGTGTAGCCTGAGGATCAGAAGCCTGCTCCTCGAATAGTTCCCAGTCGATTTCGTAATGTCCATTACCATATCCGCTATGGTCAAGCGCGAAATCCTCATTCTCAACATATTTAAGAGGACACTGCACAGGTACTCTTCCGTTATTCAGAATCGAATTAAAAAATATATTGTAGACAGGTGTGAAGACAATCACCTTCTCAGCAGGTGTAGTCAGCTTGCGCACTATACTTGAAATAGCCGGAACTACGCCTGTACAAAATACGAGCCATTCCTTCTCAAGTGTGTACAAATGTCTCCTCTTCCACCAGTCGATATAGCTCTCATACCACTCATCTGTTACATCTGAATATCCAAATATACCATGCTTGGCACGCTTGATTATCGCTTCTGTAATCTCCGGGGCAGTTTCAAAATCCATATCTGCCACCCACATCGGAAGCTCGCCTTCATGAATATTCCATTTAATGGAATTAGTTCCTGCTCTGTCTATTATCTTATCAAAATTATATCCCGACATATGAATTTCCTTTTATTAGATTATTCCGTCAAACTCATCCAGTTTTATACCAACTTCAGCTTCTACTATAGTCTTACTGACATCCACTTTAGACTTATCCATAATAAGCTTATCTATAACCGGTGCCTTAATCTTCCCTCCAAAAGGATTCATGACACTGTCAATCTTATCTGTAATTTCAGCGTCTACAGTTGAATATTCAAATGCAAGACTGGTTCCTGAGAGCTTACAGTTTATAAGTTTAAGACCGTCTATATAGCAAAGTCCCTGAAGGCTTTTTATCTCACAGTTAATCAGCGTAACATTCTTAGAATTCCATGCCAGATATTCACCCTCGATATAGGAATCTCTGATTATTACATTTTCCGCATTCCATACACAGTCCTTTGACATCAGTCTGGAATTTGATATCTCTATATTTCTGCATCCATCAAAACTGTAATTTCCTATAAGTTCCAGATTATCTATCTTTAGGTTACTGGAACCCATTCCAAAATAGTCACCATTTGCAGAGATATTATTTAGTGTCACATCTTCACACCACCATAGAGTTTCCTCAGCATGCGGAATCACAAGCTCAGAAAGCGCTATATTTTTACATCTTCTGAATTCCTTTGGAGCATCCACCTGGCATTTTCTGATAGAAAGATTATTGCTATACCATACACCGGCTCTTGCCATCTCTCCGAAATATGTACCTTCAACATCAACATCCTTTGCATACCACAAAGGATACTTCCATTTAAAGGCTCCACCTCTTACATTTACATCCGATACCTCCTTAAGAGGCGACTCTCCTACATCAAATGTGCAATCAGTAACATCTATACTTTTTTCCGCAAAAAGCGGTCTTTCCTCTTCAAATAATTCTCCTGTAATTACTTTCCTGCTCATCTAAAAGTTTTAGTCCTTTCTGTTCATGAATTCTTAGTACATCAGTTTTTAATTAATTACTTACCTGATTTTACCACATTCCCATATTCAGGACTATTAATTTATTTACCATCCCATTCGGCTTAGCCAATTCACGGTTCTTTGTTCTCTGTTTCTTCCATCAGCTTCTTCGTATTTGCCCAGCTTTAGTTCTCCTTTAATCTCCCCATCCAGCATATAAAGAATCCTTTCACACATACTTGCAACCTTACTGTCATGTGTAACCATCATTATAGTTGTACCTTCACGATTTATGCCCAGAAATGCATCCATTACCTCTGCTGTTGCAGTCTGGTTAAGCGCACCAGTCGGTTCATCTGCAAAAAGGATTTCCGGCTTAAGTATCATACTCCGACATATGCATGCTCTCTGTAATTCTCCTCCGGAGACTTCCTTTATCTTTCTCTCTGCAAGGCTTTCTATATTTAGTTTTTCCATCAGAGTCCTAGCCCTTTCATAATACTCTGTCTGATTCTTCTTATCTGAAGAAACAGCCGGAAAAACGATATTATCTATTATATTCAGATTTGAAAGCATATTCATCATCTGAAATACAAACCCCATCCGATGAAGTCTGAGTCGTGCTTTATCATCTTCACTTAGACCTACTATTTCTGTACCTCCCAGCCATACCTCTCCGGAAGACGCCTGGTCCATTCCTGATACATTATATAGAAGCGTTGATTTACCAGAACCAGAGGGTCCCATCACCGCAATCATTTCACCTTCAGCCATACTAAAGCTTATTCCCTTAAGTATATTATCCTTTTTTATATCTTTAACTTTAAGAATTTCACACATAGCGTTCCTCCATTATTGTCTAGTGTTAAGACATTCAAATGCTTTTATACTCTTTATCTCCTTAAGGCTTACTACTGCCGCCAGTCCGGCAGACAAAAATGTTATAACCGGTACTACCACAAATGTGGATACAGGATTAAGAGTAAATTCAAATCCTTTTGCGCCCATAAATCCTAGTAGAGCCCCCACCAGTCTTGGGCCAAATATCAGTCCTGAAAGGATTCCAAGAATTATTCCGATAATCAGATATCTGAACAGCTTTTTCATATAATCTATGCGTATAGCAGCCGTCGTAAGTCCCAAAGCTTTCTTAAGCGAACTCTCACTTCTTTCTTTCCAGATCAAAAGACGCATTAACAGAAGAATAACAACTATGATAACTCCCGATGCCACTAATTTGGTCATCAAGGATGCATTTCCTATACCGGATATAGTCTGTCCATACATTCCCTCGATATATTCCGATATTTCAGCTATCTTTATATTATCATTAGCTGATGTTTCTTCTCCCATATATTCTGCTATCCATTTATCAGGTGAAACATTATCTTTAAGTGAAACATACATAACACTCCATATAACTGCTGTATCATCATTAATGCAGCCCTTCGCAGTCTTTCCCCCATTTGTTATATCTGAATAAATCCCGCAGATGACACATTTGCTTTGTTTAAGCTCTCCATCTGAAGTTTTTTTATAAATAGTGATAGTATCTCCAACTCCAAGACCACACTCCTCTGAACTGAGAATGGAAAGCGCTATTTCTTCTTCATTTTGAGGAAATGTCCCTTCCGTATAATTAACAGGAAATATGCTATGATTACCATTTTCCAGTATCAGATTATAGGCTCTTCCATCTGGCAGTGATGCATTATAGGAGCCTGTTCTCATAATACAGCACTTATCAACATGGCTGTCATCCACAATTCGTTTATACAGACCATCCGACACGCCTTCGATATCCTGACTTTGACGAACATCTATACGAATCTGACTGTTTCCTATTCCCATATATCTGACAAATTCGGGATCAGCCAGTGTTTTTTTCATACTGTCCGGAACCATCATCATAAACACAACTGCCATAACAAGAATAGCGATAGGTCTCCAAAAATTTCTTCTCCCTGATTCATTGCGTCCCAATAGCGCTGCAACTGTTGAAATCTTCTCTGTTTTTCGAAGTGTACGTCTTACTGAAAGAATAATGATTGCTTCAGCCAGAAATGCTCCTGCAAACATAAGAATATATATAAGCAGCGTATTATCCGGTTCTCCGTAGAGTTCTTTCATATTGCTACCAAGAGGCACAGCTATAATCCGAGCCAAAACAATTCCCACTAAACAACCTATCATAGAAAGCAGCAAATATTTGGAAATATATAGTCTTCTTATATCCTGTCTTGCAATTCCGACAGCCTTTAACATTCCTATCTCACGCTTATCTTTTTCAAGCTGAGTCAAAATGATATATCTGATACACATAATCGATATATATAGCACAACAAATGCAACAAGCAGTATAACTATTATCATTATTCCGTCAGAAAGCGCATTCATCAGTTTAATCAACTGAAATGTTACCATTGGTCCATTTCCCGGAAGCCCCGCATCCTTATATGCTGTAGAAAAACTGCCTATATCGCAGTCTTTCTTAAGTTTAAATTCTATCAGATATTCTTCGCTTCCAAGATATCGAAGCCTTTCATAATCTACTTCATTCACAAGAAATCTCTTAGATGATGCCATCATGGAATTCATCTGTGAATCCCGCATAAATCCCGCAACTCTAAGCTTTTCTTCACCTATAAGCATTTCATCGCCAGGCTTTATATCATATTCATTCTTATAAGCAACCGGAACATATACATCACCCGGAGAAACTTCAATTACGTTATTATCTGAATCAAGAAGATAATCAAATTTGTCACTCTGAATGAAAAGTCCATTATCCTGCATATTATTATCAAAGGATTTATTCCCAATGCTTATCTGTCCATTTTCCAGATTCAGAAATCCGCATATCTGCATTTCCTCTACATCAGATCTTCTTTCTGCAAATTCGCATATTTCTGTTTCTGAGATTTCGCCTGTATGCATCTGCAGGAAATCCGGCGTTTTTGCTTTTATCATAAGGGATGTAACAGACGAATAAAGTGTTGCAAAAAGAAATACAGACAGTCCAAGCATCATTGCAGTAACCGCCATGAATATGGATGTAGATATGGTTATAAGCTTGTTAGACTTAAAATCATTTATTATCAGTCGTCGTATCATTTACTTCTCCTTTTTCAAGCTCCCTGATTGATTTGAACCTTAAAATCGAAAGCGCCATAACCGAAAGCAACGCACCTGAAATCATTATTACCATTGCCGCGCCTCTTCCTACTCCTACATGTCTTATCTCTGCTATCTTATCTGCAAGAAGTCCTGCTCCCCCATATGCAAATACATATCCGATCTGTGAAAGGAAGCTTATAAGTCCCCATGCTCTGCCCTGCTTAGTGGCTTCAATATTTGTTCTGGTCATATAATCCAGACAATTGTTGGCAAATGGAAGCATAAAGAAAAACATGAATCCAAAACCGCATATAAGACGTATATTCTCCTTAAAGCCAAATCCTATCATTGCAAGACCGCACATAGTCAGAGAGATGCTTAACACCCTCGTAAAATTCTTTTTAATACCAACTATTCCGATGATTATACTCGAGCAAAGCATTCCACTTGCACAAACTGTTTCTGAAATTCCAAGAACCTTACTACTTTCAAAATCAAGTATCATAGGTTCCACAAGAATCTGCACTGCTCCCATAAAACATGTAATAACTGAGGATATGACTATAAGCATGAATATACCTTTCTTTTCAGTTATAGCTCTCCATCCTACCTTAAAGCTCTCGATAAAGGATTCATTTGTTTTAGTATGTTTTGACAGTCTGCTTTTCCTTACGATTGCTGTGCAGATTACAGTAAGTACAAAGGTGCATATATCTATGATGAGAAGAAGCTTTACATCACTTATCCCCAGAAGTATACCTGCCAGCATAGGCGAAATAAGATATCTGGCACTGCCTGCCAAGCTCATCATACCGCTTGCCTTTGAGTATTCATCCTCAGTCAGCATATCTGTAACTGTAGCTCTGTAAGAAGGTTCAAGAAGGGAAGAAAAGACTGCACTTATAAGCACTCCTGTACATATCTGATACAGCTTCGCTTCACCTGTAAACATGCATATAAGTATGTATATAAGTCCTGCTCCTGACATACCGTCACCCAGCATCATCAGAAGACATCTGTCATATCTGTCCGCCAATACTCCTGCTATAGGACTGAGCAGAAGAACCGGCAGAAAGGCAAGCAGTGCTACCAGTGCAGTACTGGCTGCACTTCCGGTTTTCTGAAATACATAGACACTTAGACCGAAGCTTGTCAGTCCGCCACCTATTGATGAAATGAATTCCCCACTCCATAGGAGGAGAAATTTTTTATAATTTGATTTTTCCATAGTTTTCCTTTCTTAGTCAAAGAAGCATAATCCCCTTGCGCGATTACTTCGTAATCGAGCCCTGGGTAAACAGTTTTACGCCGCCTTCACCGACAGGTTGTCGGTACGGATGTAAAATATATTGGGGTCAGGGACCCCATATATATTTTTATTAATTTTTTAGGATTATATTCATAATTGCTTCTTCAAGACTTTTTTCTTTTGCTCCAAGGATTTTCTCTGTATGATAGATAAATGCCTTTATCTTATTATCTTTATCCTGAGGCGAAACATCTGATAAACTGTCAAACTGAACACTGGAATAGATAATAATCATCTCTGCTGCTTCCAAAGGATACTTTGAATGAAACATTTTACATTTGTTCCCTTCTTCAATCAGCTCTGCTATTAGTGGTACGACCTCTCCGAGAAGTTTCTCCTGCGTCTTCTGATGAAGAAGTGCATTCTGAGGCTTATGTATCTGTTCAAGCACCTCTACACCGGCTCCTGAATTAATATTCAGTGATAGAAATGCACCTGTAAGTCTTTCAAGAAGTGGAATGCTTTTATCTCTTATTATTGTCCGTGAACGTGCAATACTTGTATTTATCATTCTCTCTACAATAGCATCAAGTATTTCTTCTTTTGAACTGAAGTGATGATATAGTGTACCTCTGGCTATTCCTATCTTCTTGATTATGTCGTTTGTACTGGCATTATCAAAACCCTTCTCAGCAAATAACTGTTCTGCTACATCAAGTATTTCATTTTTTCTTTCATCAGCAGATTTTACGATTCTCATATATTTGGAACCTTTCATATTTTAACCGGTTAAACCGACAA
>DOVG01000070.1 GCA_003520205.1 Lachnospiraceae bacterium | reverse complement strand
TCCATAGCTTACCTCATAAATATTATATAGCACGTATTATAAAGTAATAATACTAATCAAAAGATTTATGTGAATTGGTAATAAAATGACATAAGTGTCAAAAGTCAAACTGCGTTCCTGCTTGCAGGAAAAGCAGCTTGACCTTATGACACGCTGAAACACGAGGAAAGAGCAGTTTTCGTAGAAAACTAGCGGTTTCTGAGTGTTTCTAGGATTGCGAGAATTTCGTAAGAAATGGAGCAATCCGTATGTCATATGGTGTTAAAAGGTACTTTTGACACCTACGTTGTATGAGTTACTTGGAAGATGTAAGTATTTGTTAAATATGTACAAAGAAGAATAGAGATGAGGTAAAAAGAAAGTTTTTAAATGATTTTTTTATAAAGGATTAACTTACTTATGAAAAATATTTATTGTGATGAAAGCTGCCATCTTCAATATGATAATGCTGATATTATGCTTATGGGGGGCTTGAGTTGTGAAAAAGGATATGTTAAGAACATTTCAAAACAGATTAGAAAACTAAAAAAGCAGTATGGATTGGATGAAAAATTTGAAATAAAATGGACTAAAGTTTCCCCAGGAAAATTAGATTTTTATTTTGCTGTAATTGATTTGTTTGTTGAGCTACCTATTGAATTTAGATGTATTATAGCAACAGGTAAGAAAAGATTAAATCATAGAGCGTTTAATCAGACTTACGATGATTGGTACTATAAGATGTATTATTTACTCCTTAATAAAATGATAGATCCTACAGATGAGTATTCAGTATATGTAGATATTAAAGATACTAATGGTGGGAAAAAGGTAAATAAGCTTAAAGAAATCCTAAATAATAGTTTATATAGTTTTTATAATACCTGTGTTAAACGAGTTCAGATTGTCAAGTCAGAAGAAGTTGAATTATTACAAGTATGTGATTTGTTAATGGGATGTATAGGATATTCGAATAGATTTTCAGATTCTTTTACAAGTAATAATGAAAGATCAGAAGCTAAAATAGAAATGTGTAACTATTTACAAAATAAAACTAATAGATCATTAAACAAAAAAACTCCATTAAGCGATACAAAATTTAATATTTTTATTTGGGAGCCAAGAGACTAAATGCAGGACAATTATTGCAAGTTGAATAAAACGGAATATTTTACTGAATGCGTTGATTATTCCCATTATGCAGAATATGAAGATTCATTGTTTAATATCTATAAATGCTTATATGAGAGTAATTCTCTAACCTACGAAGGCAAAGAAGTAAAGATGAAACATTATCCACCGGATTACGGCGAAAGAACGGGCTTTTACCATATGATATGCGAGAATTATAATCATACTGGTGATGAAAATGATAGAAATCCTAACTTTAGAAGGTGTGAGAGAATTAAATGGCCTAAAGAGTTTATTGAATGGTGCTCGAATAGTTGTGATAGAATCTGGATATGGGAGAATGAAAGGCATAATAAGAAAAATATTTTGATGTATTGTCAGGATCAAAACTATCTAGTGGTGTTGGCAAAAAGAAATGGTTATTATTTGCTGACTACAGCGTATGTTGTTCAATATGAAAATGCGAGAAGAGATTTGATAAGAGAATATAAAAAATATAAAACAAACAACGCACCACCTAATAGTGATGCGTCATCGAATGCTCCTTCTGCACATGGTAGATGAGCTAGTGAATAGTATAATATCATATGAAATATTATCTTTCAAGTATATTATAATATATTTTGTTGCTAATCACAATAATTTAAAAAAGATTGAGAGATAGGTGCAGTTAACTACATTTAGTAATTGTAGATTTATATATTAATGAGATTCTTCTTAGAAATGATATATAATTCTTAACTATTGAATATTCCACGGTCGTAAGACCGCCAATCCGGACGAGCGGTACCGCGAGTCCATGACAATGATACCGCTAATCCGAAACAGCGTACCGGTACTATATGGAGTGCTTTGCTAATAGTTATCTCATGTTAGTAGTACCAGAGTTTATAGTTTCTGAGTTAAGTACTATACAATCCATGATAGCATCGGCTATTACACATCCACATAAGCGCAGATGCCATTCTGTCTGCTTATACTGTGTGCAAAAGATTGTTGGCCATGTATCGTAGCGTTTTTCAAATATCTCAAGTAGATATTTAACTTCCTTCGCTGAAAGGATATCTGAAGGTGGAAGGGAAGAAAGGAACCTAATGAGAAAACTATTAATACTATTATGCATATGTATTTTATCGCTTGTTTTAGTATCTTGCGGTTCATCTGCATCTGAAACATCTGAAACAGCTGTAACAGCAGATTATGATTCTGTACATGATGCTGCCTTGGCTCACAGGAATGGTGAAAACTTAGTTGGAAAGACTGTAAAGGTAGAAGTGGCAGAAAATTCAGCCGGTGTTATATATTATGGACCTGATAAGGAGGTTAATGCCAATCTGTACATGACTATTATTACAGATGATAATAACAGAGAAGAAGTATTAGGTATCAAAGAAGGTGACACTGTTGTGGTTACTATAGACAGTGTTGATGATCATCTGGAGTATAGCATATATCTGTTTGCGAAGAAGTATGAGATAAAGTGACAATGAATGTTGTATCTAATAATATTAATAGATTATTTGATATAGGGATACTTGAGAAAGATACATCAGTGCTAAAAAAAGGATATAAGTATAGAAGAATATATGATGTGTTTGTAAAATGATACAAAAAGATTTGGTTGATAAAGCATTCGTAATAATGGAAATGTTATTTTTTTAGTGTTAAAATATCTACTATATAGAATTTTATAACTCATTTGAATTGTTTTTATGATTAAGGAGCGTTTGTTAATGTTAATAATTCATTTTGGTGATTTAGAATCAAATAATTATATATTTAATCCGGATAGTTTTTTCAATAATACCTATGAAGATGAGTGGATGATGGATCCGATGACTATTGAAATGGTGAAGGATATAGATGGCTCAGAGGTAAAGGGTCCAAGGCTCATAGATAGTCCATTTTTAGGACCGATATCTGCAGAAAGATTATCGGGTGGAGTTAAGACGCTCATATTAATGCTGAATGATTCAGAGCATATATTTAACGCATCTGCATGTGGGGACAATTGTGCTAAATGGATTCTTCGAATAGGTGAAGATAAGGATCTATACATACGACTTGGTTATCTTATGGATTTTGGAGATGAGCCATTTGAGATATTAATCGAGAATCTTGGAAAAACTGTACATAATAAGAAAGAGTTATATGAAGCTGTACTTGATAACAACTTGATATAGAGGATTCGATATGGTTGGAAAATATGATATAGAAATATATAATAAACGTGTTCATTATTTCCTGACAATCCAAAGAAATATAACTGTATTACAGGGAAACAGCGCAACAGGAAAAACAGAGTTGATCAGGCTTATAAATGAACATAATATAAATGGCGTATCATCTGGTATTACTGTAAAGTGTGATGCTAAATGTACTGTGTTAAATACTGAAGACTGGGATGTTAGACTGTCTGTGATGAGTGGAAATATTATATTTATCGATGAGACAGCTTCTTTCCTTAAATCAAAGAAGTTTGCAGAACAGATAAAAGGATCTGATAATTATTTTGTAATTGTTACGCGAGATGATCTTTCTCAGTTGCCATATAGTGTAGATGAGATATATGGTCTTAAAAATGTAAGTGATACTTCAAAATACAAGTCATTTAAGAAAGTTTATAATGAAATGTATAAGTTGTACAATTTACATGACAGTCATGATATTAATCCTTCTAAAGTGATTACGGAGGATTCAAACTCTGGATATGAGTGTTTTAATAGTATTTATCCGGACATCTGTATATCAGCGCAAGGAAAAAGTAACATTTATAATGTAATACGTAGTTTGCCGGATGAAAGAAAACTGGTAATTGTTGATGGAGCTGCGTTTGGTTCAGAGATTGGGAAGGTGTTTAGATATATAACAGAGTTTGATAGACAATGTGTTTTATATGCGCCCGAGTCTTTTGAATATCTTATTTTAAAATCAGGTCTGATTGATGTACCAAAATCTATTTTAGAAGAAACATATCTTTATGCAGATAGTAAGAAATATATGAGTTGGGAAGAGTTCTACACTTCATATCTGGCAAATAAAACTCAAAATACAGTTTTCCAATATAGTAAGATGAAATTGAAAGAGACGTATAAAACCGAAGGTGCAATAAAAAGGATTATAAGCGTATTGCCGGATCAAATAAAAATTAAAATAAGAAATCTGGAGTGTCCAAATGGACACATCAGACATATCTAATAAAGATATTGATCGTATGTTTAATGATTGTGATTTTGATTCTTTTGAAGACAAGAGCTATAAACACTTTGAAAGAGAGTAATGCTCTTGAAAGAGCTGGTGCTAAAAAAAATGGATATTGGATAGTAAAGGTTTAGATGGAATGCTTTTCCTGTAACTTATATTCAAAAATTGCAGGAAAAAGGTATCTTTTCGTCTCCAGAGCAAATCGCAGAGGTACTGTATGAATATTTAATGAATAATAATATCGTAACAAGTAAAGGAATATGTGAAAATGAACTCTGATTGGGAAGAATACGAACTTAAATGTGAAGAAATTCGTAAAGAGAATGAAAAGTATCTGGAATTATTCTTGGGAGATCTTCAAGGATTAAGTAGTAAGACTATTACTAACCATTTGAATAATGTGGATTTTTATATCAATGAGTTTCTTCTAAGGAATGATACCTTAACTATTAAAGAAGGCGTTTATGAATTGGATGATTTTTTAGGTTATTTTTTTATTAGAAAATGTATGTGGTCTACTCCGGGTTCCATAAAAACAACAGCTGCTAGTATAAAAAAGTTTTATAAGAGTATGTTTGAACATGGTATAGTGGAGAAAACAGACTATGATTATGTATGTAATGAAATAAAAGAAAATATGGATCACTGGATGTCAGATTGCGCGCAGTTTAATGATCCAGATCAGGATAATCCATTTGCAATATATTTATAAGTGGAGGCGCATGCCTGCATCCTCTTGACGTTTCCTTTTTGATGGTTTAAAGTGTTGTGAGTTATATTAAGTAATACATACAGCTATACAAATATTTTACTTGGAAGGGAGTATCTGATGATACTTTACATTGATCCCGGAACGGGAAGCATGTTATTTACCATACTGATTGGACTTTTTGGAACGGCGGTTTATTTTTTCCGTAATCTAATTATGAAGCTGAAGTTTCGTACTAAGGGAAAGGTTGAGGTAGAAGACAAGATTCCTTTGGTTATATTCTCTGATCATAAGAGATATTGGAATGTATTCGAACCTATATGTGACGAGCTGGAGAAGCGTGAGATAGACTGTGTATATATGACTGAGTCTGAGGATGATCCGGCGCTTTCCAAAGAGTATAAGCATATCGAAGCAAGGTATATAGGAACAGGTAACAAGGCTTATGCTAAGATGAATATGCTTAAGGCAAATGTTGTCTTGTCTACTACACCAAGTCTTGATGTATTCCAGTGGAAGAGATCCAAAGAAGTTGACTGTTATATTCATATCGCTCATGCAGCGAATGATATTACATTATATAAGATGTTCGGGCTTGATTATTACGATGCAATCCTTCTCTCAGGAGAGTATCAGGTGGATCAGATCAGAACTCTTGAGAAACTCAGAAGACTTCCTGAGAAGGATCTTGAATGCGTAGGTATTCCTTATCTTGATGAGATGAAGAAGAGATTCGATGCCTATGACAAAAAGGCAAAGGCTAAGAAAGAGAGTGCAGATAAGGATTCAAAGAAAGACCAGTCCAAGGATACAAGTGGCGAGAAGACAGTCCTTCTTGCTCCATCCTGGGGGGATAATGGTATCCTTAAGAAATATGGAACCAGATTCCTGGATGAACTGGTTAAGACGGGCTACAATATAGTTATAAGACCTCATCCGCAGTCATTTACTTCTGAGAAGGAAATGATAGAGGAGCTTCAGAAGAAATATCCTGAGTCAGATAAGCTTAGCTGGAATAGAGATAACGATAATTTCGATATTCTTTATAAGTCTGACATAATGATTTCAGACTTCTCAGGTGTTATATTTGACTATACTCTTGTTTTTGATAAGCCGGTTATCTATGTACCGCCTGAATTTGATAAGTCACAGTATGATGCTGCCTGGGTAGATGAAGAGCTGTGGACTTATGAAATCCTTCCGGCTATTGGGAAGGAACTTTCAGAGAAAGACTTTCCGAATATCAAAAATGTAATTGATAGCTGTATTGATTCTGAAGAGTATAAGGTCGGAAGAGACAAGGCCAGAGAAGAGACCTGGATGTACATCGGTAAGGGTGCGGTGAAGACGGTAGACTTCATAGAGAGCAAGCTAAAATAAAAAAATCTTGTTTTTTAACGTTATAAATTGTAAAATCTGTATAGATGCATATATTTGAGCTTAAAAATCTGCATCTGTGCAGATTTTTCCTAGAAAACACTTCAATTTCCTCTTGAAATTGAGGTGTTTTTATTATACAATGCTTCATGTTCAATTTTGATAGATTATAGATAAAGGATGAACGAAATGATTTCAAGAAAGCAATTCGATATATTAGACGTTCTTGCATATTCGGATACTCCTCTTAAACAAAGGGATATCCAAAAGAACACATCATATTCTCTTGGGACGGTCAATAGCACCATCAAAGAGCTTACTGATCTGGGATATGTTGAGAATGGTTCAATAACTGGTGAGGGGCTGGCTGCTCTTGAACCTTACAAGGTAAAGAGGGCTGTATTTATCGCAGCAGGCTTTGGTTCCAGACTGGCGCCCATTACATTTAACACACCAAAACCTCTTGTGAGGGTAAAGGGTGTACGTATCATTGATCATCTAATCGATGCCTGCCTTAAGGCTGAGATAAATGAGATATACATAGTAAGAGGTTATCTCGCTGAACAGTTTGATCAGCTGCTTTATAAGTATCCTATGATCAAATTCCTGGAGAACCCTGTTTATAACGAAGCAAATAATATATCCAGTGCTCTTGTGGCAAGGCATCTCTTGTCAAATGCATATGTCTTCGAGGCTGATCTGCTTATCAGTAATCCGGATATCATCAAGAAGTATCATTATACTTCGGACTTTCTTGCCATTAAGAAGGACAGGACAGATGACTGGTGCTTCGAGGTTAAGGACGGCGTGATCAAAGAGGAAAAGGTCGGCGGAGAGAACTGCTGGCAGATGGTTGGTATATCCTACTGGAACGAAGCTGATGGTGAGAAGCTTTCTGATGATATAGCTGCTGTTTATGCTTCGCCGGGTGGAAAAGAGCGCTACTGGGAGCAGGTTCCGCTGGTTTATCGTAAAGAGAACTATGCAGTGGAAGTAAGAGAGTGTTTCGATGAGGATATCGTGGAGATAGATACCTTCCGCGAACTGAAGGAGATTGACAGCACCTACGACATATAACATGCAGAACAACACATATGAAATTGTCAAAAGGTTAGGAATACATAGATTAATAATCAGAGGATTAAAATAAATGGAAAGCATTAAAAGAAATATACTTCTTAACCCGGGACCGTCAACAACCACGGATACTGTTAAGTACGCACAGGTTGTTCCGGATATCTGTCCGAGAGAGAAGGAATTCGGTAGTCTGATGAAGAGCCTCAGAGAGGATCTTGTAAAGATAGTTCACGGAGATCAGGACAAGTATACATCTGTTCTTTTCTGTGGTTCGGGCACCATAAATATCGATGTCTGCATTAACTCACTTCTGCCTGAGGGCAAGAAGGTCCTGGTCATAAATAACGGTGCTTACAGTACAAGAGCTGTTGAGATATGTCAGTATTATAACATTCCACATATCGATCTTCAGTTTCCTATAGATGAGCAGCCGAATCTTGCGGTTGTAGAGGAGACCTTTAAGAAGAATCCTGATATCGGACTTGTTCATACAACTCATAATGAGACCGGAACAGGTATACTTAATCCGATCAGAGAGATAGGTGCTATAGCACATAAGTACGGAGCTACATTTACAGTAGATACCACAAGTACTTATGCCATGAGACCTATTGATATAGAAAAGGATAATGTTGACTTCTGCATGGCTTCTGCGCAGAAGGGTCTGATGGCATTTACCGGACTTAGTTTTGTAGTCGGTAACAGAGCTATCATCGAGAAGTCAAAGGAGTATCCAACAAGATCCTATTATTGCAATCTGTATCTTCAGTATGAATTCTTTGAGAAGACAGGGGAAATGCATTTTACACCACCGGTACAGACTATTTATGCAACTATCCAGGCACTTAAGGAATACTGGAAGGAAGGCGAAGAGGCTAAATGGGCTCGTCACACAAGAGTATTCAATGCCATTAATAAGGGACTGGATGAGCTGGGCTTCAAGCAGGTTATTAAGCCTGAACTGAGAGCAGGACTTGTTTCCACAGTAATTTATCCGGACGATCCTAACTGGGATTTTGAGAAGGTTCATGATTACTGCTATGAGAGAGGATTTACTATTTATCCCGGCAAGATAGCTGACAAGCATTCTTTCAGACTCTGTGCACTGGGGGCCATAGATGAGCCGGATATAGTAGATTTCTTCAAGGTGCTTAAGGAAGCCCTTGATGTAATAGGAGTTCAGGTTCCAATCCAGTATAACTAGATGTCGATTTCCAATCCAGTATAACTAAATTGATGCCGTAACCTGTTAATGTAACAACAAAACTAATAAGGGGTGCACATATATGAAGACTGTTTATACATGTTTTTGTACCGACATAATCCATGACGGACATTTGAATATACTTAATGAGGCTCGCAAGCTGGGCAGGGTTATCGTCGGTTGTCTGTCTGATAAAGCGCTTATCAGATACAATAGATTTCCTACCATCAGCCAGGAGGACAGGGTAAAGCTTTACCGTACTCTTGAGGGGGTGGATGAGGTAGTTATCCAGGATGACATGCTTTATGATGACGTGATCACGCTGATCCAGCCGGACTATGTAGTTCACGGCGACAATTGGCAGTCAGGTCCGGAGTGTACAATCAGAACCCATGTTGAAGAACTGGTAAAGAGCTATGGGGGTGAGCTGGTAGACATCCCTTATACCTATAATGAAAAGGTGAAGAAGATCGATCTTCAGCTGAGAGAGAAACTGGCTATGCCGGAGTATAGAAGAAAGAGACTTCGTCAGCTTATCGAGATGACTCCGATAGTTAAGACTATGGAGGCCCATTCAGGACTTACAGGTCTTATCGTTGAGAAGACTGTTGTGGAAAATGAGGGCAAGCTGGATCAGTTCGATGCTATGTGGATTTCAAGCCTATGCGACAGTACTGCAAAGGGCAAACCTGATATAGAGCTGGTTGATATGACCTCACGTTTCAGAACCATTGATGATATCATGGAGGTTACTACAAAGCCTATTATCTTCGACGGAGATACAGGAGGACTTACAGAACATTTTGTATACACAGTACGTACCCTTGAGAGAATGGGTGTAAGTGCTGTTATCATTGAGGATAAGAAGGGACTTAAGAAGAACTCTCTCTTCGGTACAGAGGTAGAGCAGACACAGGCAACCATCGAGGAGTTTTCCGAGAAAATAGCTGCCGGTAAGAAAGCACAGCTCACAGATGACTTCATGATCATAGCACGTATCGAAAGCCTGATCCTTGAGCAGGGTATGGAAGATGCACTGGAGAGAGCATTTGCCTTTGTAAAGGCCGGCGCTGACGGAATCATGATCCACAGTCGAAAGAAGGATCCTGCAGAGATACTGGAGTTCTGTGACAAGTTCAGAGCAGAAGATAAGGATACACCGATAGTTATAGTTCCATCTTCCTTCAACACCATCACAGAGGAAGAACTTTCAGAGCACGGAGTTAATATAGTTATCTACGCAAACCAGCTGACAAGGAGTGCATTTCCGGCCATGCAGAAGACTGCAGAGGATATCCTGAAGCACCACAGAGCTAAGGAAGTGGATGACAGATTAATGTCCATAAAAGAGATAATTACACTTATTGATGAGATATAGAAAATAATGAGAGAAAAATCACTGGGTTTAGGAAAACTTAGTGATTTTTTTCTTGATTCATATTATAATTTTTTATGTATTAATCATTAAAAAAAGATAGAAGATAAATGCACTAGTGGTTTTATATTATATTCGTTGTAAAGGAAGCCTGTTGATCGATTATTTGTTATGATGAGAGAGTAGTTAATGATTTTTTCTCTTAAATAGGATATAATCTGACATAAGTGTCAAAAGTAAAAATGAGTGTTTGATATTAACAGGATTTCCTTTGCGGTGAATAAGCTTAACTATACACATGATATGCTTCTTGAAGCTAAGGATTTCAATATATCCATTATCAGTGAAGCTTTTATATGCCCATGGTGCAAGTACCCGGCATCAGATTTTGAAAAGGTTGTAAAGTAAGTGGAAAATCAGCTTTTGTTTAACAGTCCATATGAACTGGACAAAGCATCAAAAACAAAATATCTGAATGAACATCTCTGTGAACTCACAAGACATCATTATAATTCCTGTGAGCTTTACAGGGCTATGTTTGATGCCCGGGGATTCGACTTGGATGGATTTGAGCAGGGGATCAAGAATAGTGATGAGCAGGGTTCTGCTAAAACGATTGAGCAAGATACCACTGGTTTACATAATTTGAATTATAAAGACATTCCATTTCTTCCGGTGCGCCTATTTAAAGAATACGATTTAAAGAGTGTATCAGATGAAGAAGTTGTTAAGACCATGACTTCTTCGGGGACAACAGGTCAGGCAAGATCTAAGATTTATCTTGATAAGGAGACATCACGTAATCAGACTAAAGTTCTTACAGCGATAGTTTCGGATTTTATAGGAAAGAAACGTCTTCCAATGATAGTGCTGGATACTTCTGCGGTAATAAAGGACAGAAGACTATTCACGGCGCGAGGGGCTGGAATACTGGGCTTCTCTATATTTGCAAGAGAGAGATTTTTTGCATTTGATGAAAATATGAATCTGGATGTAGAAGGACTGAAGAACTTTCTGGATAAGTACAAGGGCGAGAGGATTTTTCTCTTTGGCTTTACTTTCATGATATGGCAGTATTTTGTAAGAGAGCTTCAGAAGCTTACAGAGGAGAGACTGTCATCCGATAATGGACAGTACCTGATCGATTTATCGAAAGGCGTTCTGATTCATGGCGGTGGCTGGAAGAAGCTTGAGTCTGAATCAGTTTCTTCTGAAGAGTTTAAGAAGACACTAAAGGATCTGTGTGGTATAGAACATGTCCATGATTATTATGGTATGGTAGAGCAGACAGGTACGATCTATATGGAATGTGATGAAGGTCATATGCATGTGTCTTCGTATTCAGATGTGATAATTAGAAGACCTTTTGATTATTCAGAGGCTGATTTAGGAGAAGAAGGTCTGGTAGAGGTTGTATCTGTACTTCCTGAGTCTTACCCAGGGCATGTACTTTTGACTGAAGATCGGGGAATGTTTCTTGGTGAAGATGACTGCCCATGTGGAAGAAAAGGCAAGTATATCAAGATACTTGGACGTATCAAGAATGCTGAGATTCGAGGATGCAGTGATACCTTTGAGAGATAAACGTGTGCGGGTGGAATGATAATTTAAATGAATGGTAAATTATATGAATGATAATTATTTAGATTTTA
>DOVG01000297.1 GCA_003520205.1 Lachnospiraceae bacterium | reverse complement strand
AATCATGATCACAATATGGATTATCTGTACGGTCATGAGCATTCCGGTCATCACGAGCATCACCACGAACATCATCATCACGATGATACAGAGCATCATGAGCATCATCATCACGATGACGTAGAGCATCACGAGCACGAACATCATCACCACGATGATACAGAGCACCATGAGCATCACCACGAACATCACCATCATAATGACGCAGAGCATCACGAGCACCACCATGATCATCATCATGTGCATAGATCACTGCCGGATGTTATAGACATTATAAATGCAGCTGATATAACGGAGTCAGCCAGGGCTCTTGCTGTCAAAGTTTTTACTATAGTTGCAGAGGCAGAGGCTGCAGTACATGGAAGAAGTATAGAAGAGGTACATTTCCATGAGGTAGGTGCGATTGATTCAATAGTTGATATAATTGCTGCTGCAGTTTGTTATGATGATATAGTTTCAAAGAATGACATAGATGAGACTATAGTTACCAGGCTCGTAGATGGTACAGGTACTGTCAGATGTCAGCATGGCATTCTGTCGATTCCGGTTCCGGCTGTACTTAAAATAGCCGAGCAGAGAAGGATTCCGCTATCTATCTCGAATAGAAAAGGGGAATACGTTACACCGACAGGCGCGGCATTTGCGGCAGCTGTCATGGATACAAGCAGTCTTCCGGACAGTTTCATTATAGAAAGGACTGGTGTGGGAGCTGGTAAGAGAGACTATGATATACCGGGAATGGTAAGAACCATGATACTAAATTAATATAGAACCATGTCTTTATTAAGCTTATGCTTTATTCTGACATGGTTCTTTTTTTGCCGGGAGTTGTTCCCTTATATTTTTTATATATTCTTATAAAATGACTCAGGTCTGAATATCCAAGCTCTACTGCGATATCACTAAGTGACATATCAGTAGATATGAGCAGCTGGTCGGATTTTTCGACTCTGAGTAATTCCAGATGTTCTTTACATGAACGTCCATACGTTTCCTTGAAGCGTTTGGCGAAATTAGAATAGCTCATGTTGCAGCGTTTTGCCAGTTCTTCTACTTTCAGGTTTTCATCAAGGTGTTCATCTATATATTCCAGAATATTTCGAATATTAATATCGTCTTTATGTTTGTAGCCGGAAGGGGTTGTGAAGTCTACTCCTTCTTCAGACCATTTTCGGATAAGTTCTGTAACAAAAAGGCATAGATGGGCATGAACTACAATATCAAAGCCTATCTGTTTTGCAGACAGTTCTTCCTTGCAGAGAGCAAAAAGTGATGGCCACATCGATTCTTTATTATTCTGAATATTAAAACGCACATTTGCATTTTTTTCCTTTGCAATCAGGAGAAGATCATAAAGCTTTGGCGTTGTACTGCTGGTTATCTCTAGTCTTGAGAGATTAAACTTAATTCCAACAACGATGGCATCATTTGATGAGCTGGCATAGAAGGAATGTATCTGATCATTAAATATAAAGAGAATATCACCTTCGCTCATGTAATACTCTTTTCCTTCAACATTTGCAAAGATATTTCCCTCCTGCATATATATTACTTCGAAGTAATGATGAAAATGTGGTCTTATAGGAAAGTAGCTCTGAGAGGTGTTTATATAAAAGGCTTCGTATGGGCTGTTTAGAGCATCCGTATATTCATACATGTAGTACATTCAGTAAGTCACCTCATTTTTAATAGATTTATTCTATATAAATAGAGATTTATTATATCATTAGCGAATGTAATAGTCTATACTTCGGATAAATTTCAGCTAAAAACATTCGGAGGCTACAATATATGAATGGAAAACATGTAAAGGATATGACCGTAGGAAGTGAAATGTCACTCTTAGTAAAATTCGCACTGCCTATGCTCATAGGAAATATATTTCAGCAGTTTTATAATATGGTGGATTCGATAGTTGTTGGAAGACATGTCGGAGCGAAGGCTCTTGCTGCTGTCGGAGTAACAGGATCGCTCAACTTTCTTTTCTTTTCACTTTGTATCGGACTTACCGGCGGAATAGGAATAGTTATATCCCAGTATTTTGGAGCCGGTGATGAGAGAAGTGTAAAAAAAGCAATATTTAACTCTATCCATATAATACTTGTGTCTGGTTTTATTATGTCACTGCTTGGTTTCACATTTGCCAGACCTATACTTATATGGCTTCATACACCTGAAGCTGTTCTTGATGATGCAGTCAGATATATGAAGATAACAAGTGCCGGACTTCTGGGAGTAGCTGCTTATAACTGCATCTCATCAATACTTAGGGCACTGGGAGACTCTACAAGACCACTTATTTTCCTTATCTTTTCAAGTATTATGAATGTGGTTCTGGATCTGTTCTTTGTTATTGTTTTAAAGCTTGGAGTTGTGGGTGCTGCTTATGCGACCATCATATCGCAGTTTTTCTCAGCAATAGGAAGTCTTGTATTTTCTCTTATTACTAATCCATACTTTAAGATAGGCAAAGAGGAGATGGTTATAGATAGAGAGATATCATTAAAATGCTACAGACTCGGTTTACCACTTGCTATGCAGTCTTCGCTTATTGCAGTTTCCTGTGTTGCCCTTCAGAGTGTTGTAAATACATTTGGCTCAGTAGTTGTAGCTGCATTTACAGCAACATCCCGTGTGGAGCAGCTGGTACAGCAACCATTTAACTCATTAGGTATGGCATTATCCACATTCACAGGACAGAACATGGGAGCAAGAAAGCTGGACCGTGTAAAGAGGGCATTTGCAAAGTCTGTTATAATGGTAATAGCATTTAGTGTACTTATGCTGATTGTATTTTATGTATTTGGAAATGACATCATGAAATGCTTTGTTAAGGAGACAGATGTTATCGAATTTGGAACTCAGGCACTCAGAATAACATCATGGTTTTACTTTGCACTGGGAATGATATATATTATAAGAGGGCTTCTTAATGGAGCAGGTGATGCAGCTTATGCAATGATAAATGGTTGTGTTGAAGTAGCAGGACGAATAGTATTCTCGAATACACTTGTTATGATTCCGGTTATCGGTGCATGGGGAGTATGGCTTGCTACAGCACTTACCTGGTTTATAACAGGAATGGCAAGTATCATAAGATACAGACAGGGAAAGTGGATGGATATAAAAGTAGTAGAAGCAGTATCAAAGCCAGAAGCAGAACCAGAATACTATGTGAGAAGAAAAGGAGAAAAATGTGGAGTATATTAAGGGGATTACATTTGGGGCATTTGCAGGAAGAGATCAGTTAAGAAAAGATTATTCGTATGATAGTCTTGAGAAGCTGGTTGAGAGAACGGGTGCAAATTATATAATTCTTGTTCCTAACGGACTTATGGATACACCGCAGTCGCAGGAGATAGACTATACGTCTCCTGCGACATATTCAGATGAGGAGCTTATAGAATTAATTAACCTAATACATGAAAAGAATCTAAAGGTAGCGCTTAAGCCTACGGTGAATTGTAAGAACGGTACATGGAGAGCGCACATTTCCTTCTTTGATAAGGATGTACCTTGTGAACCTAAGTGGAGTGTCTGGTTCGAAGCATATACGGATTTTCAGCTTCACTATGCTAAAATAGCGGAGGAGACTGGCTGTGAGATTTTTGTAGCCGGTTGTGAAATGGTTCAGTCAGAGCATAGAGAAAAAGAATGGAGGAAAGTGATATCCGAAATAAGAAAGGTATATCATGGTCCGGTTACTTATAATACAGATAAGTATCAGGAAGATAATGTAAAATGGTGGGACTGCCTGGACTATATCTGTTCCAGCGGTTATTATCCGATAGATGACTGGGACAATCAGCTGGACAGGATAGAGAAAGTGGTTAAGGAATATAAGAAACCGTTTTTCTTTGCTGAAGTAGGATGTAAGTCAACAAAAGGCTCATCCATGGTTCCAAATGACTGGCATCTCACAGGTGATGCAGATGTAGATGAGCAGGCCGGTTGGTACGAAACTATGTTTGAGGCATGTAAAAAAAGAGATTTTATAGATGGATTTTTTATGTGGGACTGGTCTTTAAAGCTTTATCACTCTAAAGAGGCAAATGAGGATAAAGGCTATGGAATCTATGCAAAGCCGGCAGAAAAAGTAGTAAAAAAATATTACGATGAGATGTAGATAAAAAGTATAAGGAAAGCGTGAAATGGAAGAGACAAAAGAAAAATATGCTGTATTTTTCCCGGGTATAGGCTATCACAAGGATAAGCCCCTTCTATATTATAGTTCCAGGCTTCTTCAAACCTACGGATATCAAAATCATTTTATTCAGTATCATGATCTTCCTCAGAAGGTAAAGGGCGATGAAGAAATGATGAAGAAGGCATTTCAAATAGCGTTTACTCAGGCCGTGGAACAACTGGAAGCTGTTGATTTTAACCGGTTCAAAGAGATTATTTTTGTAGGAAAGAGTATAGGCACCGTAGTTGCAGCAAAGTATGTCGAAGATTTTAAGATAAGAGCAAGACAGATATGGTATACACCTGTGGAAAGGACATTTTCCTTTGCAGGAGTTGATGCAGATAAAAATATAATAAGCTTTCTTGGAGATGCGGATAACTGGTCAGATGTAGAAAGAGATAAACAGATGGCCGAAGAAAAGGGGATAAGACAGTATATGTATCCTGACTCCAATCATTCTCTTGAAACTGATGATGTTATAAAAAATATAGAGATAATTCGGGATGTAATGGATAAGACCAAAGGTTTTATAAAGTGACATAAGTGTCAAAAGTCAAACTGCGTTCCTGCTTGCAGGAAAAGCAGCTTGACCTTATGACACGCTGAAACACGAGGAAATAGCAGTTTTCGTAGAAAACTAGCGGTTTCTGAGTGTTTCTAGGATTGCGAGAATTTCGTAAGAAATGGAGCAATCCGTATGTCATATGGTGTCAAAAAGGTACTTTTGACACCCACATCATAGTATTAAATTTTAAAGTATCGATATATATGAATTATTGAGATGTTAAAATAT
>DOVG01000188.1 GCA_003520205.1 Lachnospiraceae bacterium | reverse complement strand
TATCAGTCAATGAATTATATTATATCTTAATGACAAAACGCCTGCATTTCTGCAAGCGTTCATCACTAAAATTATAAATGTATTCAATGATTTTATAACCTAAATAATTATAATCATTTCATTATAATGTAGATGTATTACACCTATTTCATATTAGTTTACTTGTGCAGGATTTAGCACTTGCTTCACATAGTCAACTGTCACTTCAACCTTATTCGCAATCTGCTCGATTGATAAGCCAATATCTGAATATGCTTTTATCATTCCCAGTTTTTCACCTTGCACTATTCCTCGTGCAACACCTCGTTCTTCTATCTCATCTATCCATTTTTCTGCCATAGTACCACCTTCCTTTCGACTAACAGTTCCTTCTTTTATATGATTCTGCCAGCCTAATACAAATCTCTCATCACCAGTCATTGCTGATAATAGTTTCAATACTTCATCCACATGTTTTGGAATATCTTTGGGAAATCCCGGATTACCGCTTTTTCTTCTGTCCACGAAATACTTCGCAACTATCTTGAAATCACTTTGGAACATATCCAACTGTTCATCAGATAAAAAGGCTATATCAAAGACATGCATCTTATAATCGTTCACATATGGATATAGTCTTTCCGGGATGTTCATACATTCATGTAATGTGAGATTCTTCTTCCATCTATATCCACTATAATTTAAGACAATAGAAACTACCGGATATATCTGGTCTACATTTTTATCTAGAAGCTGTTCTCTGTAATTTGCCCCATCATATCCTATGATTCTTACCGGCATGAATTTGTGGTAATAATTCATATCCTCTATCCCGATTGAAGCTATACGAATTCTCCCCTTATTCCAACCTTTAAGTATATCCCGCTCTTCTTCGTGCAGTTCGCCATGTTCTGCTTTATACTGGCTGACACGATCCAGTTCAACTAGTTCATTCTCCTGAACTATCCTCTTACCCTTAAATAAAAGTACATTTACTATATCCTGAAAAACATCATTATAGTCTTCCAGTTTTTTCTCAACTAAATCAAGTCCCATACATCAGTCTCCTTTCGTAGTTTAAATAATAATCATAAGCCACAAAAAGAAACTATCTATGAGCCTCTCAATAGATAGGGATGTCTTATTCTGTTTTTCAAAGCGTCCTTCCCTTCCTCCAAGACTCTTCGGAAGTTCGCTTTATTTCATTATAAATCCTTTTCTTTAATCCGCAACCCCAATATTTAGATTTTGGAATAGTCTTTAAACTATAGGTTTAAATTAAGTCCATTTTGTTCTATGGAGATTACTTTTATACTTTTTATTTTAAAATAGTATCATCACTATTAACCATTGGTTCAAATAGGTATTTTTTATGAGCATTTATATTAACATTAGAAATATTCGTGAAGATAATGATCTAACTCAACAGCAGGTTGCTGATATTCTCCATATATCTCAAAGAGCTTATTCTCATTACGAAACAGGAACAAGGGATATTCCTACATCTATACTTATTAGTCTGGCAAATTACTACAATGTCAGTATAGATTATCTGTTAGGTCAAACCAAAAAGAAGAAAAGATATATATGACTAAGTTGAGAAGATTTTATATTTACAGAATAGTATCTATCCAAGCGTACAAAAAAGGTGTCACTTCAGAAAGTGGCACCTTTTAATTTATAAACTATTCCTTTTCAGAATATATTTTCTCTGCGCTGACAAGCTTTACACAGAGCGTGAAAAGTTCAGCTGCAAGTTTAAGATCTTCAAGCGTAGGATATGTTGGAGCTATACGGATATTTGAATCATGAGGATCTTTTCCATATGGCCATGTTGCTCCAGCTGTTGTCATAATAACACCAGCCTTCTTAGCCTTATCAACTATTGCTTTAGCACATCCTTCAAGCGCATCAAAACTTATGAAATATCCTCCGATTGGTCTGGTCCATTCACCAATTCCTAAACCACCGAGCCTGTTATCCAGAGTCTGAAGTACAGCCTCAAACTTTGGTCTGATGATAGCAGCATGCTTCTTCATATGTTCTGTCATACCATGAATATCCTTAAAGAATCTCACATGGCGAAGCTGATTAACCTTATCATGCCCTATCGTCTGATGAGTTAACTGCTTAAGTATATCTTCCATGTTATTTGGAGATGTTGCAAGTGCAGCTATACCACTTCCCGGAAATGATATCTTTGATGTAGATGCAAATTTATATACCATATCAGGATTTCCGACCTTTTTACACTCTGCAAGTATCTCAACCAGATAATCCTCTTTATCTTCATATAAATGATGGATACCATAAGCATTATCCCAGAAGATTCTGAAATCATTTGCCGCCGGCTTCAGACGAGCAAATCTGCTAACTGTTTCATCTGAATATGAATATCCCTGAGGGTTTGAATACTTTGGAACACACCATATACCCTTGATAGCATCATCCTCAGATACAAGCTTTTCTATCATATCCATATCCGGACCTTCTGGAGACATAGGTACAGGTATCATTTCGATTCCAAAATACTCTGTTATAGCAAAATGTCTGTCATATCCTGGAACAGGACAAAGGAACTTAACCTTATCCAGCTTGCACCACGGAGTATTTCCAAGAATACCATGTGTCATAGCTCTTGCAATAGTATCATACATTACATTCAGAGATGAATTTCCATATATGATGATATTGTCAGGATTATTCTCCATCATATCACCAAGTAATACCTTTGCCTCTTCTATACCTGTAAGCACTCCATAGTTACGGCAGTCTGTACCATCTTCACATGACAGATCAGCTTCGGAATTAAGTGCATCCATCATTCCCATAGATATATCCAGCTGCTCACGACATGGCTTACCGCGGCTCATATCAAGTCTGAGATCCATTTCCTGATATTTCTTGTATTCTTTTTTGAGAGACTGTATTTCCTGTGCCAGCTCTTCCTTTGACATTTCTGCATATGCCTTCATCGAACATTCCTCCATCTATTATTATTCTATATAAATACTCAGCAGGTCCGAGCGCAATATATCTTACCTACTGAATTGTTACAATTTCAGCAATACATAATAACACAAAATCCTGAATATTTGCAACATTCAACGGATTTAGGTATTTTTTAGAACTAGAAGTACTGTTAAAATCCCAACAAATAACGAAAAGCCTATTATCAGCCATCCGGCACCGACTTCTTTTCTTGTCTCAACCACACTAGCTCTATAATCCTCATATTTTGACAAAATTCTCATCCTGCCCAGTATTTCCTTTTGTTTAGGAATCATTTCACTTGTATCAAGCTTTGAGAAATAACCATCCGCCTTCCCATACTGATTTTCTTCCGCTTCGCGGCAGAACATCTGATAGTTTTCAAGCTTTTCATCTAAAAATCTTCTCTCATCATCAAAGGAAATAATATTATTCTTTCGTCTATAAGCTATATTCTCTATTCCTGAATTCAAGTATTTCTTCTGCCATAAACGATTCATAAGAGTCCGAATCGCACCTGGTAAAAGTAAAGCCTCCGCTACAAAGAATACCAGAAGTTCAAATATATATAGAAAAACGAAGAATACACTTATCAGTCCTGAATGTCCACCTATAAAAGCCAGAATCATTAAGAACAAATTATATATAGCAGGTGAAAATGCAATAAGTGCAGTAGTTATAACGCTCTTTCTAACATCTTCATCCAACTCCTGCTTTCTCATTACCATGCTTTTCTTTTGCTGTCTATACTCACTTGCCACAAAGTCTATCTGCTGTTTAAGTGAATTGTAAGAATCCAGGAATCCGCCATCCGCTGAGGTTGTCTCATATTCTCCCCAACTCTTGATATACCAGTCAGCTTCCTCATTCGATGCAATTGAATCTGCTTTTTCTTCATCATTTCTGGTCAATTGATATGCCATTTGAAGACCATCCTCCTGGGCTATGTCGAGACTTTTCCTACGTGATTCTAAGACTTAGTCAAGCGATTGGGTCAGTTAATTATTTATCGTTGTACCAGTAAAAGGTATAAAAAATAACCTGCATAAACCACGAGCATTATTGCTCCTCCTGCGCGACCAAGTCTCTTGTTCTTAAATGTAAGAATCCACAGAAGAACTGCTGCAAAAATCGCCACAAATCCATCTACCATAAAGTTTGCCGCTTCAGATATATATGGCAGTTCTATTATCACGCTCGTTATACCAAGAATAAATAATATATTAAAAATATTACTTCCTACTATATTTCCAATCGCAAGATCTACATTTCCTTTTCTGGCAGCTGTCACCGATGTCATAAGCTCTGGAAGGGATGTACCAAATGCAACTATAGTCAGACCAATTACTCTGTCTGAAATACCGAAGGTTTTGGCGATTGAAGAAGCTCCTTCTACGGTGATATCACTTCCATATATAATAGCTGCAAGTCCACCTATTATGAAGATAGGAATCAGCCATAGTTTTAAATCCTTTGTTTCTTCACCTGCATCATCGTGACTCTTTGCATACCACATGAGATATCCTATATATCCTGCCAGCATCACAAGAAATATGATTCCGGTCACCCTGGTCAGCTTCCCGACCACACATCCCCATGCAACAAATATAATTGTTGATATAATCATAAATGGAATATCAATCTTTACTGTATCTTTATTGACTGTAAGTACAGATATTAGTGCCGTAATCCCCAGAATCAGCATAATATTCATTATATTGCTTCCAAGAACATTACCTATCGATATTCCATTGTTACCTCTCAGTGCTGCGCTGATACTAACTGCTGCTTCAGGTGCACTGGTTCCCATAGCGACTATGGTAAGTCCTATAACTATTTGAGGAACTCCAAGTTTTTTAGCTATAGCAGCCGCTCCATCTACAAAAAAGTCAGCCCCCTTGATTAGGAGAATAAAACCCACTATAATTTTAAGAAGATTTATGATTATATCCAATTTCGTTATACCCTTTTATCCTAAACATATTATTACATTTACTGAACTGCCGAAATCAGTTGTCATTTCAGCGTGTCATTAGGTTACCACATGAATCATTTCTTTTCAACTGTCACTATTCACGATTTATTGCCTCTGAAATGAGGCGGTGGAACACCATCTTGACAAATAAAGAAAGCAGGCGTATACTTCACTACGTTAAAGCAGTAAAGTAAAGCAATGTTTTTTAGAAAGGAAGATTATAATAATTATTCATAGGAGATTTTACAAATGATAGCAATCTTAGATAATAATGCTACAGATGAACAAATAGAAAGACTTACTAACTGGTTTGAAGAACAGGGAATGCGCTGTCAGCTATCCCGCGGTGAATTCCAGACCATTCTTGGCATTATAGGTGATACTACTAAGCTCGATACCGAACTGATCAGTTCACTTGATATAGTAAAATCTGTCACCAGAATTACAAATCCGGGTAAAAAAGAAAATCAGAAAACCAGAAATAAAGACGGAGACTTCCACCGTTCGGGCATAAAAACAGTCGGAATAATAGGTCTCGGTCTTATTGGCGGTTCTTTTGCAAAAGCATATAAGGAGAATTCTAACGCCAGAGTTCTGGGGTATAACAGAAGCACCGCTACAACACATTTTGCCATGATGGACGGAACTCTGGATGGAGAACTGATACTTAATGAGCAGGATGCTGTAGCAGATACTTCAGGCAACAGGCTCTCTGATTGTGACCTGGTTATCATTTCTCTCTACAACCAGGCAATCATAGATTTTGTTAAGAATAATGCCAAAAATTTCAAGAAAGGTTCTCTTGTAATAGATGCCGGTGGATTAAAAAGAAGAATCTGCAAGGAATGCTTCCCTATAGCAAAGGAAAATGGATTCATCTTTGCCGGCGGACATCCTATGGCAGGCAAGAAATTCTCCGGATACAAATACAGTACCGGCAAACTCTATAAGGATGCATCCATGATAATAGTTCCTGATGAATCTTATGATATGTTTCTTATCGAGCGTATCAAGGATGCCCTAGCACCATGCAACTTCGGCCGTATTACTGTAACTAGTGCAGACAGACACGATCAGATGATTGCATTTACATCTGAAATGGCTCATATAGTATCTAATGCTTATATAAAAAGTCCAACTGCAAGAGAACATCTTGGTTTTTCAGCCGGAAGCTACAAAGATATGACCAGAGTTGCCTGGCTTAATGAAGATATGTGGACAGAGATCTTTATGGAGAATAAGGATAATCTCATCTATGAGCTGGATACTATCATCAATTATCTGGGCGAATATAAAAAGGCGTTGGAAACTAATGACAGTAAGCTTCTTCACGACATTCTTCACGACGGAAAGGTTGCCAAAGAAGAAGTTGACGGAATCTAAGAATTATAAAAGAATTAACTAGTGCACTAGTCAGTAGGTAAGATATATGAATAACCTTATAGATAATAATATAATAACTTTTGACAAGGATTCAGACACCATTACCATTAATCCTGTTTCCTCTTCTGTTAAGGGCAGCGTTCGTGCCATAGCATCCAAATCCCATGCGCATCGTCTTCTTATTGCCGCTGCTCTGTCTGAAGAAAAAACAAACATCATAACCCCTGATACTTCTAAAGATATCGAGGCAACTATTGGATGTCTGAACAGTCTGGGTGCAAATATCATAAGAGGAAATGGTCATATATCTGTTAAACCGATTGAT
>DOVG01000168.1 GCA_003520205.1 Lachnospiraceae bacterium | reverse complement strand
GTTTCAGTTCCAAGTATATCATCATGCTTACCCGGCTTAATCCTTGCACGATTCAGATCTCTCAGAAGACGCTTCTTAAGTATCTCATTAATAAGCGAGCTCTTCCCAGAACCCGATACTCCGGTAACAACAGTCAGAATTCCTATCGGAATCTTTACATCTATATTCTTGAGATTATTCTCCCTGGCTCCCTTTATGGTTATCCAACCATTTGGTTTTCTTCTCTCTGAAGGTACCGGTATGATAAGCTTTCCACTGAGATACTGACCCGTGATTGATTTCTCACACTTGATCAGATCATCAACCTTGCCAACTGCCACTACCTCTCCACCATTTCTTCCGGCTCCAGGTCCTATATCCACGACATAATCCGCCGCTCTCATGGTATCCTCATCATGTTCAACCACAATAAGGGTATTACCCAGCTCCTGAAGTCTCTTCAGAGAAGCTATAAGCTTATCATTATCCCTCTGATGAAGTCCTATGGATGGTTCATCCAGTATATATGTTACTCCAACCAGCCCCGAACCTATCTGGGTAGCCAGTCTGATTCGCTGTGCTTCTCCTCCTGAAAGAGTTGCAGTTGCACGGCTAAGTGACAGATAATTAAGTCCGACATCCACCATGAAGTCAAGTCTTGCTCTTATCTCCTTAAGGATATCTCTTCCTATCATTGCCTGTCTTGGGGTCAGTTCGAGATTTTCTACATAGTTAGCCAGCTCATCTATAGGCATCTCGGTCATATCAAATATATTCTTATCACCTACTGTAACAGCCAGTGAAGACGGTTTAAGCCTTTTTCCTCCGCAGACCTTACATGGTGTATATGTCATATAGGATTCATAGTCAGACTTCATTTCTTCGGAGCCTGAATACTTATATCTCTCTTCTACATTTGCTATTAGTCCCTCAAATGGATGTGTAAATGTACTCCTTCTTGTTCTCTGACTATGATAATGAATAGATACACGCTTTCCCTTAGTACCATATAGTATGACATCCTTTGCTTCCTGAGGAAGTTCTCTGTATGGAACATCCATAGAGAAGTCATAGGCTTCAGAAAGTGCAACAAGCAGGGCGTGTGTGAAAGACTTTGGATCACCACTTGAAGCCCATCCGGATACAGCTATGGCACCCTCATTCAGAGTTCTTGACTTGTCAGGAATCATCAGATCCGGATCCAGCTTTCTCTCCCAGCCTATTCCCGTACAGGCAGGGCAGGCGCCAAAAGGATTATTAAATGAAAATGAACGTGGTTCTATCTCTTCTATGGAGATATTACAGTACGGGCACGAAAAACTGTCAGAATATGTATAGGTTTCACCATCTATCACTTCAACTTCAACTATACCATCCGCCTGCTTAAGCGCTGTTTCAAGAGAACCTGCAAGTCGTGATTCTATACCCTCTTTAATAACCAGACGGTCAACTACTATACTGATATTATGCTTTAAATTCTTTTCAAGCTTTATCTCTTCATCCAGGGTATACATATTTCCATCTACCAGTACACGAACAAAGCCACTCTTCTTGGCACGCTGCAGCAGTTTTTCATGAGTACCCTTTCTGCCTCTGACCACAGGAGCCAGCACCTGAAACTTTGTCTTCTCAGGGAATCCCATTATCTGGTCTACCATCTGATCTACAGTCTGTCTTTCTATAATTCTTCCACAATTTGGACAATGCGGCACACCTATTCTTGCATACAGAAGTCTCAGATAATCATATATCTCTGTTACAGTACCTACTGTTGAACGTGGATTCTTATTAGTCGACTTCTGGTCTATAGATATCGCAGGGGATAATCCCTCTATATTATCTACATCAGGCTTCTCTGCCTGTCCAAGGAACTGTCTTGCATAGGAAGAAAGCGACTCCATATAGCGGCGCTGTCCTTCTGCATATATGGTATCAAAGGCAAGCGAAGACTTGCCCGACCCGGAAAGTCCTGTAAATACAATAAAATTATTTCTGGGAAGAGTAACATCTACATTTTTCAGATTATGCTCTCTTGCACCCTTTATAGTTATATACTTTATTTCTTTCATGATTTTTTCTTTCTTTTAGTTTCTGTCTACTTATCATAATCCCGCAGCTTTACTTTAAGTTCGATCAGTTCATCTCTTATGACTGCAGCAAGTTCAAAGTTAAGCTCCGTCGCAGCCTGATTCATCTTCTTCGTAAGTCTCTCTATCTCCTTACCAAGCTCCTTCTTATTCATAAGATCAGGATCTTTACCAACTTTCTTTCTTCTGTCTTCATCATCTTCTCTTGCTGCCTTAAGGCTTGTTGATATAAGCTCTCTGACCGCCTTTCTTATAGTCTGCGGAGTAATACCATGCTCTTCATTATATCGCTGCTGTATCTCACGACGTCTGTTTGTTTCATCTATGGCACGTCTCATCGAATCGGTAATGGTATCAGCGTACATGATAACATGTCCATCCACATTTCTCGCTGCTCTACCTATAGTCTGAATAAGTGAAGTCTCTGAACGAAGGAAACCCTCCTTATCTGCATCAAGTATAGCTACAAGAGTTATCTCCGGTATATCAAGACCTTCTCTCAGCAGATTTATACCAACAAGAACATCGAACACGCCAAGTCTTAAGTCTCTTACTATCTCCATTCTTTCAAGTGTATCTATATCAGAATGCAGATACTTAACCTTTACATCAAGCCCCCTCAGATAATCAGTAAGCTCCTCAGCCATCCTCTTGGTAAGCGTGGTAACAAGCACCTTATTTCCTTTTTCTATCTCACTGTTAATCTCACCATACAGATCATCAACCTGTCCTGCTACAGGTCTTACATCTATCTCCGGATCAAGGAGTCCTGTAGGTCTGATAATCTGCTCGACTCTGGCCTCTTCATGTTCCTCTTCGTATGGTCCCGGCGTTGCAGATACGAATAAAATCTTATCTATTCTCTTTTCGTATTCTTCGAAGTTTAGCGGTCTGTTATCCATAGCTGATGGAAGTCTGAAGCCAAAATCAATAAGTGTTTCCTTTCTCTTCTTGTTTCCGCCAAACATACCTCTTATCTGTGGAAGTGTCTGATGCGACTCATCCACTATCATAAGATAATCATCCCCAAAGAAGTCTATCAGAGTATCCGGAGCCTCTCCCGGTTTACCACCGGCAAGTATACGTGTATAGTTCTCGATACCGGAACAGAATCCTGTCTCACGAAGCATTTCCATATCGAACTCTGTTCTCTCCTGTATCCTCTGTGCTTCCAGAAGCTTATCATGAGACTTAAAATAGACTATTCTCTCTCTTAACTCATCATCTATCTCTTTAAGCGCCTTATCAAGCTTCGCTGGAGCTATAACATAGTAGGATGCAGGAAATATACAGGTAAATGTAATGTCTCTTTTTATCTCTCCTGTAAGTGGATCGAATTCAGACAGTCTGTCTATCTCATCTCCGAAGAATTCTATTCTAATAGCTTCTCCATCTTTGTTTGCAGGAATTATGTCAACCACATCACCCTTTACTCTGAAACTGCTTCGCTTGAAATCAATCTCATTTCTGGTGTACTGCATATCTACCAGCTCACGTATAAGAACATCTCTGTCAAGAGCCATACCCGGTCTAAGTCCGAGCATCATGGACTTGTAATCTTCAGGATTACCTATTCCATAGATACAGCTGACGGATGAGACAACTATTACATCATCTCTTTCTACCAGCGCTGATGTTGCACTATGACGAAGCATATCTATCTCATCATTTACAGACGAGTCCTTTGCTATATAGGTATCTGTGGAAGGAACATATGCTTCAGGCTGATAATAATCATAGTATGAAACAAAATACTCAACCGCATTTTCAGGGAAGAATGACTTCATCTCACCATACAGCTGGGCTGCAAGAGTCTTGTTATGTGACATAATCAGCGTCTTCTTGCCCAGAGCCTTGATTACATTTGCCATGGTAAATGTCTTACCAGAGCCTGTAACTCCAAGCAGGGTCTGATGCTTCTTTCCATTTTTAAAACCATCTACTATAGCCTGAATAGCTTCAGGCTGATCTCCTGTAGGACTGTATTCTGAATGAAGTATAAAATCAGCCACGAGCTTCCCTCCTTTTATAAAATAACAGCCGCCGAAAGCTTTTTCTATAATAAACTCAAGAATCGAAAGAGTCATGCTTTACACATGACTCTGTTCTTTAAATAATTATTCTAAAAAACAATTACTCTGTTTCACATACATATATAGATGCCGATCCCTTCGGCGCAACTACTGTAAGTACATTGTTCTGAACCATATAGGATTCCTCTGCCAGGCTATATCCATCGCTACTTGTAACAAGAATCCTCTTCATCATCCTGTTATTACGAACCCCGAGTTCACGAACATGCAGCTTTACCTCTTTATCCACGAAATCATTATTAAGTATAACTGCCACAGCCTGATTATCATTAAATCTTCCATACGCTATAAGTCTGTGCTCTCCATGCAGGAACTTAAGCGAACCCGTTCTAAGACAGTCATATCTGCTATGTATATGAATTATATCTTTGTGAAAGTCTATCAGCGCTCTGTTCTCCCGTCCCCAGGGATATGTTCTTCTCGAATCAGGATCAGTCCAGCCACATAGTCCGGCCTCATCTCCATAGTATATCGTCGGAGCCCCCGGCCATGTCATCTGGAATACAACTGCTTCACGAAAGATACCCAGACTTACATTTTCATTTGCTGTATAAGGTCCTATCGTGTTGATTCTTCCCACCCTGTGATTGGTCCTGGTCAAGAATCTGGAATGATCATGATTCGACAGTTCATTCATGGAACTGTAAAGTGAATTGTACATCATGTAAGACATCCAGTTTCTAATGGAACCCTTGAAGAAATCAGCATTTCCGAGCAGGTCTCCTCTGAATTCATCACTATGCTTTTCTACACCTGTCAGAAACCAGGTAATAGGCTCCATGAATGCACCATAGTTCATTATGGTATCCCACTCATCTCCTTCGAGCCATGCTTTAGGACTGTCATAGTGCTCGGCAAGAATTACGGCATTAGGATTTGCCTCCTTAACAGCCTTTCTGAAATCCTTCCAGAATTTATGATTGTAGCTTTCCGAATAACCCAGGTCTGCTGCAACATCAAGCCTCCATCCATCTACATTATATGGTGGAGAAACCCATTTTCGTCCGATTTCCATTATGTAATCATGGAGCTTCTCTGACTCCTCATAATTAAGCTTAGGAAGTGTATCATGTCCCCACCAGCCGTTATAGCTTCCGTTATTCGGCCATGCATTTTCATCCATGAATTTAAAGAAGCTTCTGTATGGACTATCTGCCGATATATAGGCACCTTTTTCATATTCCGGATTCTTATCATATATGCCTTCTCTGTCCAGCCACTTGTTGAAGGAGCCGCAATGATTAAAAACTCCATCAAGAATGATTCTTATTCCTCTTCTATGCGCCTCTTCAACGAGATGAATGAACAGCTCATTTGAAGCCTCCAGATTTGCTTTATTAGTTACACGATTTATGTATCTGGTAGCCTGCTGATTATCCTGAGCCCAGTCAGGGAGCAGTTCACCTTCATCATATACTATTTTACCGATATGAGGATCTATATAATCATAATCCTGTATATCGTACTTATGATTCGATGGAGAAACAAAAAGCGGATTAAAATATATCGCCTCAACTCCAAGTCCTTTAAGATAATCCAGCTTATCTATAACTCCCTGAAGATCTCCACCATAGAAGTTTGCCACATCCATATTTTCCGGAACCTGATACCAGTCCTCAACATGATGAGACTTTCTTCCCACATATACATATTCATTATCCAGGACATCATTAGAGCTATCGCCTCTGCAGAATCTGTCTACAAATATCTGGTATATGACAGCACCCTTTGTCCAGTCCGGGGTCTTAAAGCCGGGAACTATCTGAAAATCATAATCATGATTTACGTCTCTTAACACACCAAGTCTATTATATACTACATTTAATCTACCTGAATGAACCTCGAAATAATATCTCAGCTTCTCGCTGAGTCTTGGGATTTCTATTGTATAAAAATCAAATAAATCGTTATAAGATGATAACTCCATAGGTCTGTGTTCATCGCCGATTACGAAGTCAACACCATCAACATTATTCCTTGCAGTCCTGAACTTTATAGTTACATCCTCACCTATTTCAGGCTCCGCAGGACATACAAAATTCGACGTTCCGTCACTAAACAGAGCGCCGAAGTTAAGTATTGTTGTTGAGTTATATATCTGGCTTATTAAATTAAGTAGATTTTTGTCTGACATAATCGATCTCCAGCAAATCTTTAGTTATAAAGATTTATTACATAATTAACCGATATTATACCATACTACATCCAAAATATAAAGAAACATTACTTTGCCCATGCTTTATTTTCTTCTACAGCTTTATTTCCTTCTGTCTTATCTCCTAGCTGAAACCGTTTTATTTTTTTATCTCAAGAACAGCATCCAGACCAGGATTCTTATTAAGAAGTATCAGTTTTCCATTCATCTTCTGAACCAGTTCACTTACTATATACAGCCCCAGCCCGGTACCACTTTCATTTCCGGCATTTCTGCCACGATAGAATTTACCGGTTATAAATGGTATCTCTTCTTCCGGTATTCCGGGACCATAATCTCTGAAATGTATCCTGATAAGCCCTGTATCAGAAGTCCCACGCTCTTTATCAGCCGCTTCATCCGAAGTATTCTCTAGATATATATCCACCTTAGTCCTTGCATACTTCTCCGCATTATTCTTCAGATTCTCAAATATCTGAAGGAGCCTTTTTGAATCAGCATTTATAATTATTTCTTTATCCGGTATAGTTATATCAACAGCGCTTTCATCAACAAAAAGGCCTCTGACCTCATTATTCAGAAAGCCTGATAGTTCGATTTCTTCTTTTTTTACATCCAACCGGTTCATCTCTGATATAGAATGAAGGAACAGGTCATTGGTAAGCTTTGTTACCTCATCACATTTTTGAATCAGAACCGTCAGATATTTCTGCTTCTTCTCAGGAGTAGAATCCATATTCGCTTCAAAGGCTTCTGCGTAAGCTCTTATAGAAGCCATAGGTGTTTTAATGTCATGGGAAAGCGTAGCTATAATAGTTTTATTATTTTCTATCGCAATCTTCTCCTGACTTCTTGCCTTTATAATCTCCTTACGCATATTATCAAAAGCCCAGGTAAAGTCGCCAAAATAATTTCCTCTTTCAGCCTTAACTCCAACCTCCAGATTTCCCTTTGCTATTTCCGATGCATAATTTTTCATATCCGCGAATGGTTTTAGTATTCTTGCATTCACATAGATTAATACCATGAAAACACTGATTATATTAACCACAGCAAATATCCACATCCAAATAATATACTGAGATAAATCCTTGTCTTCATTCTCAAATGGGGTCTCCACTATCTCATCACATTTATCCAGTGCCGCATCGTAATCATTTGATTCTATAAGATTCTTCACTTCATTCAGTTCTACTATTAAACCTGCGGTCTTATCTTTACTTCTTTGACTATTATACTTTGAAGATATATACGCAGTCATCATGCCACATATAACTGCTATAATAACTATATACACAGCCGCAAATATTATAAGTTTTTTATTCATACATAATCCCACTTTTATGTCATCATATGATGTGGGTGTCAAAAGTACCTTTTGACACCATATGACATACGGATTGCTCCATTTCTTACGAAATTCTCGCAATCCTAGAAACATTCGGAAATCGCTATTTTTCTAAGAAAAATGCTATTTCCTCATGTTTCAGCGTGTCATAAGGTCAACATGCTTTTCCTGCAAGCAGGAACGCATTTTGACTTTTGACACTTATGTCATATTATATAAAGAAATACAAAGGAAGGAAATGATATGGCAAATCCAATTGTAACGATAACTATGGAAGATGGTGGAGTGATTAAAGCTGAGCTTTATCCGGAGATTGCACCAAATACTGTAAACAATTTTATTTCTCTTATTAAGAAGGGCTTCTATGATGGAGTTATATTCCACAGAGTAATTCCGGGATTCATGATTCAGGGTGGAGATCCTGATGGAAGAGGAACGGGTGGTCCAGGATATTCTATCAAAGGTGAATTCGCATCAAATGGTTTCAAGAATGATCTGAAGCATACTGTTGGAGTTCTCTCAATGGCTCGTTCTATGATGCCTGACAGCGCTGGCTCACAGTTTTTTATAATGCATGAAACATCACCTCATCTGGATGGTGAGTATGCAGCTTTCGGAAAGGTTACTGAAGGACAGGATGTAGTGGATAGAATAGCTCTAACTAAAACAGGCTGGGCTGATAAGCCGATCATTCCTCAGGTTATGAAGACAGTTACAGTAGAAACCTTCGGAGTTGATTATCC
>DOVG01000253.1 GCA_003520205.1 Lachnospiraceae bacterium | reverse complement strand
GAATCCCGTTTTATAGATGAAATACCTGAAGAATATATCGAGAAATCAGGAGTCAAAGTAAACAGGATGAAGGTAGAAAGCTTTACTCCTAATTATTCTACCTCTGCAAAGCCTTTCTTTAAGAATACATTTACTCCTGCTTCAGTTAAAAGCTTTTCGAGTGCTTCTTCAAGCGGTTCGTCAGGCGCTTCTTCTGGTAGCTCTTTGAGTAGTTCTCTGGATGAGATTAATTACTCAGTTGGAGATACGGTTCGACATATCAAGTTCGGTAAAGGGACTGTTACAGAAATGGTCAAGGGTGGAAATGATTATGAGATAACAGTTGATTTTGAGAAGGTCGGAGAGAAGAGAATGTTTGCGTCTCTTGCAAAACTCAAAAAATTATAAATATATGTTCAATAATTCTTTGAATATAATAAAATATATGTTATAATACACTAGATTTTAAACAAAATGTTATTACTTTGAAAGGGGGTTTCTTGATATGAGAAACGATGTAATTGTTAAAGATGATGCAGTTGAGACAGCTAAGAATGCAATAGTTGCTGTATGTATAATCGTTGGTGTAATAACTCTTATAGTTGGTATCGCGGTTGCTGTTTATAAGTATCTTACACCAGATTATCTTGATGATTTTGATGAGTTTGATGATGACTTTGATGATGATTTCTTTGATGATGATCAGGATTTCGAGGATGAAGTTGCTGAGGCTGCACCTGCAGAAGCATAAATCTTATAATGATTGATTAGTAAGGGGTTGTCTGGTACAACCCCTTTTTGCATGTATTAAAATAATCTGTTATCTTAATAAATATTTAAGATTATTGTTAGTATTTTGTTAAATTCTTTTCTTTATATTTTACTTAATCCTTAGGAAAACTTTGCGGAGGTTAATGATGTATAATATTCTGGTTTGTGATGATGACAAAGATATTGTTGAGGCAGTGACCATATATCTGGAGACGTCCGGATATAATGTTATAAAAGCCTATAATGGTATCGAAGCTGTTGAAGCAGTTAAGAATCAGGAAATCCATTTAATAGTCATTGATATTATGATGCCTGAGATGGATGGTATCAGGGCTACAAGGATGATTCGTGAAACCAGCAGTATTCCGGTTATATTTCTCTCTGCAAAATCAGAGGATGCTGATAAGATTCTTGGACTTGATATCGGCGCTGATGACTATGTGACAAAACCATTTAATCCACTTGAACTTGTTGCAAGGGTTAAGTCACAAATCAGGAGATATACACAACTTGGAACGATTGCAGCTTCTTCTGATGATAATATTCTTAAGTGTGGTGGTATTGAATTAAATGATAGTGCGAAGCTTGTTACGGTTGATGGTGATGAGATAAAGCTTACACCTATAGAATATGATATTCTTTATTTTCTTATGAGAAATCAGGGCAGGGTGTTTACTACAGGACAGATATATGAAGCGGTCTGGAATGAAGACGCACTTGGCGCAGACAATATCATTGCAGTACATATAAGACATATCAGAGAGAAAATAGAAATAAATCCTAAGGAACCGAGATATCTGAAGGTAGTCTGGGGGCAGGGCTATAAGTTTGAAAAGATATAAAGAAAGGATTTGTTATGAAATTAATAAAAAACAAGGCGTTTAGATTTATCCTGTTTATGATAGGTTTTGCGGGAATTATATCATCTGTTTTTTGTATAGTTGATGCTATAACTGCATATGGATTTTTTGGACGGGGGCATGATTTGGGTAAGCCGTTTGCAGAGTCGGAATTTATGAATTCAAATATTGAATCGACGATTTTGGAAATGGAAAGTCATGCTTCTTATAAGAGGGATTTAAATTCTATAAATTTTGATGATATAGAACTAAAAGTTTATGACTTTAAAACTCCTGATAAAGAGCTTAAGCTTGGTGCAAAAGAGATAGTTGGAACAGAAGACATTTATAATGCAGTTTATACAAATGTTATTAGTACTGACAATTGTTCATATGAAAATATCAGTTATTCTGATGACATATCTTCGTATGCAGAGATTATTCCGGGTAATGAAAATGGAACTTTTTACCGAATGACTATAAAGGAATATACAGATTATATACGAGAAAACGGAGAGAAGCTTGATAATTCTTTGATGATAAAATATCAAGCAAAATGGAGTGAATCACAGTATGATGAATCATCTGCTGATGAGATAGAAATAATATATCGGAAGATTAACAGGTTGTTTGAAGAAGGCGTCATATTTACTGATTTAGATTCTGACTCTGATATAATTTATTATATGTATGACAGTAACAGTGGTAATATACTTATTTATTCTCCTAATGGTAAATATATATATAGAGCTGGTGATTATGTATTAAATGGACGCCAGAATCTGGAAAAAATAGATTCATCATATATTTATCTAGATTATAAAGATAAGATGACAAAAGAAGATTTTATTAATTCATTTATGTACTGTACAGGCGCAGAAGCGATTTATAGTTCTCTTTCGGAAAGTGATAAGTCATCTATCATGAGTTACTCTCCAAATAATAACTTTTATCATGATGGAAATAATGTCGCATATAGTTTTGATAATAAAGAGATAGACAGTTTATTTTTATCTGATAATTTTGGTATTGGAAGTATTTATAACAGAGATAGTGACGGATATAATATATCTTATAAGGATTTTTCTGAAAAGCTTGAAAAGAGTTATGACATATATATAAGCTATGACAAAGACAGTAAGAAACTAACAGAGTGGTATAAAACTCCAACAGGAGAAAAGAAAGAATTTAAATTTATAAATAGCTCTCTGCAGAAATCTGTATATGATTATGATTTTTCTTTTGTGATAGCTACGAGATTTTATAATGCAGATTCTCCTTATGGACTACAGTATGCGGCTTATAATTTCTGTCGAATGATACCATCACCTGTTAATATGGTTGTGATAGGTCTGGTCATCTTCCTGCTTGTTGTCATTTTGCTCACAGTGGGTGAGCCTGCGAAAATGAGAGTGATTGATAAGATTCCATATATTATATTTACTGCAGTTATGTTCCTGATTGTAGGTTTTTCAGGGTTCTGTATGATAGAAGTTCTTGAAAACAGTATAGATGCTATTGGAATTATCATGACAGAACCTAAAGCGCTTATGCTGGGGATAATTATGCTGGCATTTGTTATCTATATCATATTTGCGGCTATATATCTGTCAGTAGTCAGAAGAATTAAATGTAAGCAGTTCCTTAAGGGATTTATAATTGTATGGCTTTACCGTTTTTTGAAAAAAAATCTGAAAGGCAATGTAAAACTGATATTATTCCTGCTGGGATTCTGCATGCTTACATTTATAAATTCTATTCTGATGGTTTCTGTATCATCTAACCCTGAAATAATTTTGCCAATTCTATTTATGTTCATTATAGATATTGTTGCCATACTGTTTATAGTGAAATATATGGCAGATATGCAAAGAATTTTAAGTGTAAGTAAAAGGATTGAAGCGGGCGAATTAGATGCTAAGGTTGATACAAATAAGCTTTTATTTAACAATAAAGAACTAGGTGTCAGTATGAATAATCTTGGCGAAGGTTTATCACGCGCGGTGGAAGCATCTGTTAGAGATGAAAGAACCAAAGCAGAGCTTATAACAAATGTTTCGCATGATATAAAAACACCTCTTACATCTATAATCAATTATGTTGATCTGCTTAAAAGGGAGGATATAAAAAATCCGAAAGCAAAAGAATATATAGAAGTGCTTGATAATAAGTCTGAAAGACTGAAACAGCTTATCCTTGATCTGATTGAAGCATCAAAAACAAGTACGGGAAATATAGAGCTTGAAAGAATGAATCTCAATCTTGTAGAATTACTTGGACAGGTTATAGGTGAATACGAAGATAAGTTTGCTGAAAAAAGGCTGGAGCTTGTCAGAAATATATCTACGGAAAATGTCAATATATATGCAGATGGAAGAAGAGTCTTCAGAATAATCGATAATATATTTGGAAATGTATACAAATATGCCCAGGAAGGAACAAGAGTATATCTAAATCTTGGACTTGGTTCGGATCAGAAACATGTAGTACTCAGTCTCAAGAATGTTAGTAAGGAAATGCTTAATATATCTGCTGATGAACTTGCGGAGAGATTTGTAAGAGGTGATAAGTCTCGCCATACAGAAGGATCAGGACTGGGACTATCTATTGCTAAGAACCTTACAGAAATGCATGATGGTACATTTAAGATAAATATTGATGGGGATCTTTTTAGTGTTATTATTACACTTCCGGTAGTAGAAGAAGTAAATAATAATTAGAAATAAGAA
>DOVG01000199.1 GCA_003520205.1 Lachnospiraceae bacterium | reverse complement strand
CCTATCATAAGCTACAGAGATGCTATGCTTAAGTATGGTTCAGATAAGCCGGATCTTCGTAATCCACTCCTTATCATTGATCTTACAGAGTTTTTCCAGAGATGTACATTTAAACCATTTCATGGTCAGACAGTAAGAGCGATAGTAATTCACGAGAGACTTACAAAGGGACAGCATGAAAAGCTTCTCAAATATGCTCAGGGCATAGGTATGGGAGGCCTCGGTTATCTTGAGGTTCTGGATGATGGAACTTATAAAGGACCTATAGATAAGTTCATTCCAGAAGATATGAAGGATGAACTGAAGGAAAAGGCAGAGTTAAATAACGGAGATACTATATTCTTCATAGCAGATAAAGAACAGCAGGCAAGTCTCTATGCAGGACAGATAAGAACCACTCTTGGTGAAAGACTTGATCTTATAGAAAAAAATTCATACAGATTCTGTTATATAAATGATTTCCCTATGTACGAGCTTGATCCTGAAACAGAAAAGATAGGATTTACACACAATCCTTTCTCTATGCCGCAGGGAGGACTTGAAGCTCTTAATACAAAGGATCCACTGGATATCCTTGCTTACCAGTACGACATCGTATGTAACGGTGTAGAGCTTTCGTCCGGAGCAGTAAGAAATCACGATATGCAGATTATGGAGAAAGCATTTGAGATAGCCGGATATTCCAAGGATGTTCTTGAGAAGAAGTTTGGAGCTCTCTATACGGCATTTCAGTATGGTGCACCACCTCATGCAGGAATGGCACCTGGTGTAGACCGTATGATTATGCTTCTTAAAAATGAAGAGAATATTCGTGAGGTTATCGCATTTCCTATGAATGGAAATGGACAGGATCTGATGTGCGGAGCTCCCGGAGATGTAACTGAAGAGCAGCTAAGAGATGTACACCTTACTCCTGATGATATAGCTGAAAGCTATGGACTGAAGATGACTGCATCTGCTTCTTCCAAGGAAGTAGAAGAAACAGATAACAAATCAGGAACTGTTCAGATAACTGATGAAGTCATCGAGTATGTTGGTATTCTTGGCAAACTGGAACTGTCCGATGAGGAAAAGGAGAAGTCCAAGAAGGATCTGACAGAGATGCTTGACTATGTAGGAAAGTTAAATGAGCTGGATACGAGTAATGTAGAACCTATGAGTCATACCTTCCCTATTTCAAATGTAATGAGAGAAGATGTAGTGACAAATGGTGATGACAAAGAAAATATGCTTAAAAATGCACCGGCTCGAAATGATGATGCATACATAGTACCTGAGACGTTCTAATTAATTTAGTTAGTATATCAATATATATACGAGGAGGATGAGATGTCAGATATTCTGTCATATACAGCACTTCAGCTGGGTAAGAAGATTGCATCAGGTGAGATAACCTCAGTTGAGGCAACAAAAGCTTATCTGGATAGAATAGGTGCTGTTGATAAAGATATAAATTCATATGTTACCGTCGATACAGAGGGCGCTCTGAAGGCGGCTGAAGAAGCAGATAAGAAGATAAAGGAAGGAACTTTGAAGGGACCTTTTGCAGGTGTTCCTATAGCTATAAAGGATAATATGTGTATAGAGGGAATGCTTACAAGCTGCTCATCACATATTCTGGATAATTTCCGTCCTACATATACATCTACAGCAGTACAGATGCTGAAGGATGCAGGTGCAGTTATACTGGGACATACCAATATGGATGAGTTCGCTATGGGAAGTACTACAGAAACTTCTTACTATGGACCTACAAAGAATCCATGGAATAAGGAACGTGTTCCTGGTGGTTCATCAGGTGGTTCAGCAGCGGCTGTTGCTGCAGATGAATGTGCTATAGCACTTGGTTCAGATACAGGTGGTTCTATAAGACAGCCGGCATCTTTCTGTGGTGTTACAGGAATCAAACCTACCTATGGAAGAGTATCAAGATATGGACTTATTGCTTATGGTTCATCACTTGATCAGATAGGTCCTCTTGGAAAAAATGTAGAAGACTGCGCAGCTATGCTGGAGGTAATCTCAGGACATGATCCTAAGGATTCTACATCTGCCATAGAAGAAAACAGTAAGGATAAAACAGACTTTACTTCAGCTCTTGTAGATGATGTAAAGGGAATGAAGATAGGTGTTCCAAGAGACTATTTCCTCGAGGGAATAGATGAGGATGTAAAAAAGGCTGTGCTAGAAGCAGCTGATGTTCTTAAAGCAAAGGGCGCAATCGTAGAAGAGTTTGATCTTGGAATGGTTGAGTATGCTATTCCTGCTTATTACGTAATTGCGTGTGCAGAAGCATCTTCAAATCTGGAGAGATTTGATGGTGTTAAGTATGGATTACGAACATCTGAATATACAGACCTTCACAATATGTATAAGAAAACAAGAAGTGAAGGATTTGGAACAGAAGTTAAGCGTCGTATCATGCTGGGTTCATTTGTACTTTCATCAGGATACTATGATGCTTACTATGTAAAGGCTCTTAAAGTAAAGGCTATGATAAAGCAGGCTTTTGATAAGGCTTTTGATAAGTATGACGTGATACTAGGACCGGTAGCTCCTACAACAGCACTTAAGTGTGGAGAGTCCCTGTCAGACCCGATAAAGATGTATCTGGGTGATATATATACAGTATCTGTGAATCTTGCAGGTCTTCCTGGTATATCCCTTCCTTGCGGATATGACAGAAATGGTCTTCCTATAGGACTTCAGCTTCTGGGACAGACATTTGATGAGAAGAGCATAATAAGAGCTGCATATACTTATGAGAAGTATTTTAGAGAAAATAATGAAGTAAGGAGGCCGGAGCTTTGAGTAAAGAATATGAAGTAGTAATAGGACTTGAGGTTCATGTAGAGCTTAATACCAAGACTAAGATATTCTGCGGATGTTCGACAGAGTTTGGTGGTGCTCCAAATACACATGTATGTCCGGTATGTTCAGGTATGCCTGGTTCACTTCCGGTATTAAATAAGGAAGTTGTAAATAAAGCTATAAGTGTAGGACTTGCTACGAACTGTAATATAACAAGAAATTCAAAGTTTGATCGTAAGAATTATTTCTATCCTGATAATCCACAGAATTATCAGATATCACAGTTATATTATCCTATATGCAGAGATGGTCATGTAACTATTCTGTCACAGGGAAAGGCAAAGGATATCCGTATACATGAGATACATATGGAAGAGGATGCGGGCAAGCTTATTCATGATCCTGTAACTGACGAAACATTTGTTGATTTTAACCGTTCTGGAGTTCCACTTATAGAGATAGTGTCAGAGCCGGATATGAGATCTGCCGATGAAGTTATCGCTTATCTCGAGAAGCTTAGAGAGACTATCCAGTATCTGGATGCATCTGACTGTAAACTGAATGAAGGTTCTATGCGTGCAGATGTAAATATATCAATCAGAGAGATGGGCAGCGAAGAGTTTGGAACAAGGACAGAGTCTAAGAATCTGAACTCATTCAAAGCTATCAGAAGATGTATAGAGGCAGAGGTAAAGAGGCAGAAGGATATCCTGGAGAGTGGCGAAAGAGTTGTCCAGGAGACCCGTAGATGGGATGATGAAAAGGGTGAATCTTATCCAATGCGTTCAAAGGAAGATGCTCAAGACTATAGATACTTCCCTGATCCTG
>DOVG01000093.1 GCA_003520205.1 Lachnospiraceae bacterium | reverse complement strand
TAAAACTGAAATATGAATCCTATCTTTTCAGCTCTGTAATCCGATAACTTCGCATCATTCATGGATGAAACATCCGCTCCGTCCACCGTAACCGTGCCTGACGTAGGTTTATCCATTCCTCCGAGCATATTCAGCACAGTGGACTTACCAGCTCCCGACTGCCCCAATATAACTACAAACTCACCTTCATCTATGGTAAAGTCTATGTGATTCACAGCAATCTGCTTACCATCACCCTCACCATACACGCGTACTACGTCCTTAAATTCTACTATTTTTGACATTTATTCTTCCTCCTTCTTTTTCCTCTTAAGTTTCGCAATTGCTTCTTTCCCCTGATACTTATTAACTCTTCTTATCGCCTCCTTATCGTCTTCCGATAAATCATTTACACTTTTTCCAGATTCTGAAAGAAGTTCCATAAGCTCCGTCTTTGCCTCTTCTTCAAAAATCAGATCAATAAGGCGATATTTAATCTCTGACTGCATGCGTTCCATAGCTGCGTCATGAAACATATACTCATTTTCATAAGCCAGTACTATAAGCTTGATGTAATTTGCGATAAGTGCTGTATCGAGATCATCTCGCACACCCTCCACGTGAGAAAAGATTCTCATTCCAATCGCTGTTTCCCTATCAAGGCTTACATCCTTACCTCGTCTCTTATTCGCCTCGTAAAGCGCTCTCTCGTCTTCAGCCGAAAACTTTGAATAAAATGTATTATTACTTAACATTGTATTGAAGAACATACCGAAGAACTGTGCAGGCTTAATCTTCTTTCCATCAGGAAACGCCTTATCTATCTCTGAGAGTATCTTCTCTCTATTTAACTCCAGAGCCTGATTTACATAGTCCTCCTTAGATTCGAAGAAATTATAAAATGTACTCTTTCCTATTCCGACTCTCTTGGTAATCTTATCCACGGACATATGCTTTAAGCCATATTCTTCCAGAAGTGGGATTCCCTGCTCCAGCATCATTCTTTTTAATTTATTTCTTTCCTCTTCACTAAACACTCTTATCGGCATATACATTTACCCCCATACCAGTTTGCGACCGCTTTCCTAAAACAGTCGCATAACATCCAAAAACTTACGACCATAATCCACTTTTGGTCGCAAGTATCATTATACACATATTTAGTTAGATGTCAATAACTTTCATTAAATCCATAAACATAATTAGATATTGCCATACGAAATACTGGAGAATAGGTGTACTGAAACAGCCTATACAACATTAAGAAAATTACTAATACGATGCACCAGTTTTGGTGCATCATTCAACTGTGTATAGAGAACTTCCTGATATATATGATGACAGCATATTCCATTGGAAAAAGAATAAGAACTACGGTAGCATGGAATGTATAATAGAAGATGGAGTATTCGAGTTTCATTGCATATACAAGGCAGACGGAAATGCAGTTGTTAATGTAAAGTATTGTGCTTGCGATAATCTTCACAGAAACAAAGTAACAATGGCAATGATCGAAGTTGACTATGCAAGTAATGATATTATTCTTAAAGGAATTAAGCAGTGGAAAAAAGAATTTAGAAACATGCTAAAATCCGCATAATGGCACCTGTCAAAAGGGTGGGTGGTGTGGTATAATCAAATAAAACTGTTGGAAACTTGTGTTCTAAATACTCGAATAGTAAAAGCAATGTTTTCAGGGCTACAAGCCCTGAAATACGAGTTTCGTATGGGAGGTAAATAATAATGGCAAGACAAATATTGATTAGTTTTGAAGATCCTTGGTATGTTGCCATAGATCTGGCAACAGACATAGCATCCCAAGGAAAAACAATAAATGAAGCGAGAGAAAACTTAAGAGAAGCGTTAGAGTTGTATTTTGAGGATAATGAAATACCAGATAATCCGTCCGAATATTATCTTGGAGTACTGGAGGTGATGTAATGCCTTCTAAATATCCGGTGTGTAAGCCAAATGAGGTTATTAAAGTACTTCAAGAATTTGGCTTTGAGTATGTATCTCAAAAAGGGAGTCATCGCAAATATTCGGATGGAGAATATGTTGTAATTATCCCAATGCATGATGAAATTGCAAAAGGAACTTTGAAAAGCATTTTAAAACAAGCTAATATAACCTTAGAAGAATTTGTAAAATTATTATAATTGTAGGGAGAATGACATATTATAACTATCATGCAAAAGCAAAGCAGCTTATAGCTGAAGGACATTTAACCGATTATCAAGTAGTACCGAAACGGAATCTGAAAAAAACTTCATCATTATTCTATACTACCTGTATCATCTTTAACATGATAGTCCATAATCATCATTCTCACACATCCTGCTACTTATAAAACCAAACGATTTTGTTCGGAAAATCATCTCCATTATAACATGGAATTAACTTGTTTCAATGTCATACCAAATCTTTTCGGTTATCAGTAACTTTTTTAATCAGCGGATAATTTATAACTTTTTAATCAGCCGGATAGTTTACCATTTATGTCCTCTTTACATAACCATTGATGATCTTGTGTACAGCAAATGATATAAACCACCCCTATTCATAAGTTCATCATGAGTTCCCTGTTCACTGAGTCTTCCGTTCTCCATAACAAATATCTGGTCAGTTCCCGTAACTGTCTTTAACCTATGGGCGATCATTATAACCGTTTTATCCTTTGAAAGATTTGCTATAGCACGCTGAACATAAATCTCATTTTCCGAATCCAGAGAGGCAGTCGCTTCATCTAGTACTATAATCGGTGCATTCTTAAGTATTGCCCTTGCAATTGAAATACGCTGTCTTTCACCACCGGATAAGGTTCCTCCATTCTCACCGACAACAGTGTCATACCCTTCCGGAAGCTTACTCACGAACTCATCACAAAATGCCAGGCGTGCCGCCTCCATTACCTCGGCATCAGTTGCATTTTCATTTCCCATACGGATATTGTTCATTATAGTATCATTAAACATTATCACATCCTGGAAGACGAATGACATATCCTTCATCAGACTTCTCGGATCGATATCCTTTATATTTTTTCCACCATACAGGATCTCTCCCTCATCTACATCCCAGAATCTGGAGATAAGCTTAGTAACAGTACTTTTTCCACTACCCGAAGGACCAACTAATGCGTTCACACTTCCCTGCTTTATTTCCATGGATACATTACTAATTACTTTTTCTTTATTATATCCAAAGCTTACATTTCTAAGTACAATACTTTTATCTTCCGGCGCATTTTCACTGCCGCTCATTTCCGGGGTTCTGAGAAGCTTTCTCATTCTATCTGTAACAACATCCAGATTAAGAAGCGTTGAAAGCTGTCCCAGTATGGCAAGTATAGGTCCGTAAAGTCTTGTAGCCATCAGGAAAAACATCAGGAGTGTCAAGAGATCGACCGATTCTGCTATCAGAAGCTTACATCCGACAAAAACCGTAAGTCCGATACCTGCCTGAAGGACCATGCTGGCACTTGACATGAATACACCAACCGCAAGCTCTACCTTAACGGATATTTTCTTTAATCGAAGCAGTGCCTGATTCAACTTATCAAAACTTTCGCCCTCCAGATTACAGGATTTAACTATCTTCATTCCTTCCAGATACTCTTGGATATTTTCAGAACAGATAAGTTTTTCTTCAACCTGTTTTTCAAAGAGCTTCTTCTGCTTTTTCTTACTCAGATAGATTATTAAAAATGCAATTGGAATTGTGACGAATACGGTAAGCGCAAGTCGCCACTCAAACAGAGCAAGAAGAATACATGTGATAGTACTTGAAATAAGATTTGCTATAAGCGGCGGTATGGTACTGCTGAGCATGGATTCCATACTTGAGCAGTCCGCCATCATATTAGTGGTTATTTCCGTAAGATCTTTTGTATTATAAAAGCTCATCGGTAAGCGCGTCAGATGTTCGGCTATTCTGGTTCTTGTATTATTTGACTCGAGATATGATGCTATATAAGTCTTTCTGTAATCATTTTTAGCCGCTAGAAATACTATAACAGCCGAAACAATTCCGACACCCCACAGGCACCAGATTCTATTATAGTTTATACTTCCTTCAGCAAAGAAAAGAAGTATTTCCCTGAATACCATAACCGTAACCATAAACGGAAGGATCATGGTAATATTAGTAATTGTACATGCCACTATCGCCTTTTTCAGATCCTTATAGCCCTTATCCGATAGCAGCAGTGCTTCCTTTAACCTATTCATGCAGTTTTACCTACCTTCCAATCCAATGTTTCCGTGTAGCTGTCCCACAGCTTCCTGTATCTTCCGTTAAGCTCATAAAGCTCATCGTGGGTACCCTTTTCTACAAGCCTGCCCTCTTCCATAACAAGTATCTGATCAGCATTCTTAACTGTACTGAGTCGATGAGCAATCATTATGATTGTCTTCTCCTTTGTCAGATTTTCAAAGGCCTTCTTTATAAGATATTCATTCTCCGGATCCGAAAATGCTGTTGCCTCATCAAGCACTATAATTGGCGAATCCTTAAGTATCGCTCTCGCTATAGCTATTCTTTGCTTTTCACCACCGGACAGATGTACTCCCTTAGCACCAATCCTCGTATTATATCCATCCGGGAGCTTACTGATAAACTCATGGCACTGAGCCTTCTCAGCAGCCTTCATAACCTCGTTTATAGAAGCATTTCTTCTTCCGATTCTTATATTGTCAGCTATACTCATCTTAAACAGAAATGTATCCTGATATACAAAGCTGACAGATTCCATCAGATTCTTATATGAAATATCTTTAATCTCTGCTCCGCCGATTCTGATTTTCCCATCATCCTTATCCCAAAAACGTGAAATAAGGTTTGCAATGGTTGATTTACCGCTTCCTGACGAGCCCACAACAGCTGTAAACTGACCTTCCTTTGCTGTGAAGCTTACATCTGATAAAGCTCTCTTATCCCTTTCCTCATAACTAAAGCTGATATTCTCAAAGGATACATCGAAGCCTTCGGGTTTACTACTGCCTTTATCTTCCAGCTCATCCATATAAAGAATCTCATCCATTCTGGCTACATTATTATTTATTTCCATGAAGCTTTCTGAAACATACATGATCTTATTAAGTATTCCCGCAATCGCTGGCACAAACAGGAGGTAAAAGATAAAGTTAAGCAGAAACTTAGGTTTGTCACCGGCTTTTCCTGCTAAAAGCAGTCCTACAGGTATCAGGAACAGATAGATGTTATTTACGATAGTCGTAAAGGCCGGCATACAGTTCTGCCATCCCAGTGAGAATTTAAGTACCCAGTCAGTATACTTTCCGATAGCCTCCTTCAGTCTTTCAAATGATGAATCCTCTCTTCCGAAGATTTTTATAACAGGCATACCTCTTACAAATTCCACTGATGCATTAGTCATATCCTCAAGGGCATCCTGATAATTCTTCATGGTATTTTTCATCTCACCGCTTCCATAGCCCATAAATTCCGCTACAAATGCAAGGATGATTCCAAGCAGTGATGCCAGACCGAATCTCCAGTCAATAGTAAGAAGAATAATAACCATTACTATAGGACTCACTACTGAGGCCACGAAGTCAGGAAACTGATGTGCTATAAAGCCTTCAATTCTATCAATATTATCCTCCATTATCTTTCTTAGCTTTCCGCTTCCAATATTTAAATGCACTCCCAGGGGAAGCCTTGCAAGATGCTCAGCAAATGTAATCTTAAGATCATATATTGTTCCGAACGCCGCGATGTGCGAGCAAAGAATTGCCAGGAAATAACTGAGCAGATTTCCAAGAATTCCCAAAAGCGCTACAATACTGTAATAGCCGATTTTTTCTATATCCATTTTATTAATTTCCGGATAAACAGATAATATTTCTCTTATTACATTATAGATTGCAAGATATGGAACAAATGAAAAGACTGCAGCAAGAGAAGATAGAACAGCCGACAGAATTACAAGCGGTCTTCTCTTTTTGGAAAGCTCCATACATCTGGCCAGTCCAGTCTTTTTCTTTTCCTTATTATTCACCGTAACTTCCTCCGATCATTCTTGCCTTGATAAAATACTTTTTCAAAAAAACTTTGACTTTTAGTTTTTCCATTTTGCTCTCCTTTCCTGTATACATAACTATAGGTTTCAAATCCACATCTCCCTCAGCTCTGGCAAATATATTTGCGGGTTGGAAATGATTCTATATGCTGTGCGTAAGCAACTTTGGCTCAGCTTCGCATAAAAAATGCGCTGTTAGAATAATCTAACAACGCCTTTTTTATATCATCTATATATTAATGTTTCCACTCCAAAAATATATATCATCATCAAAAATAGCCCATTTCTATTTTAACTTTTGATATTTTTTCGGAAGCACTCCATATATCTCTTTAAAAGTCTTGGAAAATTTACTTGGATTATTATAACCGAGCTCCAGAGCAATATCACTTATCTTTTTATTTCCTTCTCTGAGCATCATACTGGCCAGATTCATTTTATATTTGACTAGGTAGGAATGTGGTGTATCACCATATATCTGCATGAATACTTTATAAAAAGTTGCCGGAGATATACCTGCCTCTTTAGCATACTCGTCAATGTTTTTTCCTCCATAAAGACTCTCTGTCATCAGCTTACATATGCCTTTTGTTTTCTCAATCTGTTCAACCGAAAAGTATGTATGTTCAACATCAAAACCCAGTACCAGTCTGTTCATCAGCATCAGTAGTTCCAGAACCTTTAATCTCAGCAATTCCGTATCTATATTTTCCTCACTTTCCGGATGGGCTGCATCTCCTACCGCCCTCATCATACCGTTAAATATACTATCTATTTCATATGACTGGTGACATATAAACCATTTGCTGTCCAGTCCGAGTTTTTCCTCCATCTGACTTATATCTATACCGAATAAGTCTAACAGCTTTTCAGTATCCTGATCCAGCAATTTTTTTTCGATTACTATTGATATTCCCCTGTAAATCCTTAGAGGAAAAGAAAAATTCTTCGGAAGAAACTTCGTTCCGTTTACACTCAGGTGATTCTGGGGAAGATAAGAAACTGTATGATCACTGAACACACTCTCCTGTCTGCCTTCGATACAATAATTTATCGAAATTATATCAGTATCAAAGGAATGCGACTTAAAAACAGTATCTGTATCCATATCCTGAATACTTATCTGAACACCCGAAAATAGTCTTATAATTTTTATTATACCCTTACCCGGGCAGCCATAATCTATAATGTCTACATTCCTGTATGATTCTATAACCCTTGAATTTTCTTCGTACCATTCTTTTTTATACAAATCCATTTCCTATATCACCTTTATCAGTTTTCCGTAATATAACCCTGCCTCAATCTCTATTTTTTATTGCTTTAATAACTTAAGCCATCTGCCAATTCTCTGCCTTCTGCCTAATCTTTACGAATTCGCTGTATTTACCTCCTCGGGACAGAAGTTCGGCATGAGTTCCAGTCTCTATCAGTCTTCCGTTATCCACAACAAGTATCTGATCTACCGATTCTATCGTTGCAAGTCTGTGAGCTATTATGATAACAGTCTTTCCCTTGGAAAGCTCCGTTATAGCTCCCTGTATCAGATGCTCGTTTTCCGGATCTATGCTTGCTGTTGATTCATCAAGGATTATGATAGGTGCATCCTTAAGAATCGCTCTTGCTATGGATATTCTCTGTTTCTGTCCACCCGATAAGGTTCCGCCCCCTTCTCCGATCACCGTATCATATCCGTCCGGAAGCTCCATTATGAAATCATGACATCTTGCTTTCTTTGCAGCCTCGATCATCTCTTCTTCTGTTACATTATCTCTTCCGAAACAGATATTGGCTCTGATGGTATCATTGAATAGATATACATTCTGGAATACCATTGAAATGTTTGCGAGAAGACTGTCACATGTATATTCCGTAAGATCATGTCCTCCGAGAGATATGCTTCCCGAAGATACATCATAAAATCTCGCGATCAGATTACATATAGTGGTCTTACCGCTTCCCGAAGGACCAACAATAGCCGTAGTACTGCCTTCCGGAAGTATGAAGGAAACATCCTTAATTATCTGTCTCTTTTTATCATAGGAGAAATTCACATTTTTAAACTCTATATCATATCTGTCAGGCTTAATATTCCTGCCCTTATCATCCAGAAGGCTTCCATCGGATATATCCTCCAGCTTATCAAGGGCATTGTTTATTACAGCCAGCACATGAGCACTGTCAGCTATCGGCTCAACACTTCCGAATACGGACATTGAGAGAAATGCTACAACTATCACAAATTTAAGATCCATCTCTCCCGCAAGTCCCGCATACATTACAGAGATTATCATCCATACGCTTGCAGCCTTTAATGCAAAAAGGTGTAGACAATTATAAGGTATAAATCCCCACTCTATTTTAAGCGCAATCCTTTTTGCACTGGATACCGCATCTCTGAAGGATGCTATTGATGCACCTTCCATGCCAAAAGATTTAACTACCGGCCGGTCTCTTGTATATTCAAGCGCTGCCTGTGTAAGCCTTTCATTTTCCGTATACGCCCTTCATCACCTGATACAGCGTCATGTATCCTTCACCTGTAGACGACTGAATCCTTAATACACTGCAATTATCATCTTCGGCCACAAACTGAACATTTGATCCAAAACCCTTACTGTGAAGAACACCGTTTATCAAATTATCATTCATTATTAAACCTCTTCATCCTATTTGGATTAATTTCAACTTATTTGTATTAGTTATTTCTAACTAAGGCAGATATAATAATGGCACATTCTTTACGAATGTGCCACTCCATTTTGATATTTATGCTCCGTTTTGTTCAAATTTATTCTAACCTTCGCTATTTTCAAGAAGATTAGTCATAGACTTAAGACTGATTGCTATAGTTGAACCATTATGAAGCAGTGCAGTCATCGTAGGCTGAAGTATTCCAACAGCGCCAAGCAGTATTAGTCCCGAATTAAATCCAACAATCTTATGGTAATTCCCTTTCATTCTTTTCTGAAGTTCTACTCCAAGTTGCCTGAGCACAACTAAACTAGTAAGGTCATCCTCTGATATCATTAT
>DOVG01000084.1 GCA_003520205.1 Lachnospiraceae bacterium | reverse complement strand
TATTTTCGTCTTCAGCCATATCTAAACTGTCATCTGATAAATCCGAGGATTTAAAATCTTCCTCTGGCAGTTCTATATCAAATCTTGTATCTGTACCTCCGGTAACCGTATTATTTTTTTCAAAGAACAGATATATATCATCTCTGAACATAGTCTCAAGAATACCAAGCTTTTGCACAGACATTTCTATAGACGAATATGTACTCATCAGATTCTTCGGAGAATTCTTATCATCTCCCTGCAGACTAAGAACTATTACAAAATAAAGAATTCCTGCTCCAAGAATAAATACATTCAGGAGGTACATTTCCCAGGAATGCATGGAAAAATCAACCCAGAACAGGCAACCAAGAATAATAATTGCATATAAAATTATAATCAAAATAAATGGAACTATCTCTCTTCCTATTGTCGCTATTATAGTCCTTTTAAAACCAAATATCTGATCTGCCATATTACCCGTTGCAGAAAAAGACCAGTAATTCTTAAATACACTACTATAGATAAGCTGAATCAGCAGATATATCATAAATAAAAACGAAAGGATAATCGATATAACCCTGACAATCTTTTCATTAATAAGACTCGCTACATTTCCAAGTAAAAATCCCATTATAGCAGCAAAGAATACCTTATTTCCGATGAATGTAAAATCAAAACCGTACTTAAACAGAGAAAACATTACTTCAGTAATTGCAAGAAAAGCAGCAAAGAATCCTTCAGGACTCCTCGCCGCTTTCTCTAAAATGCCATATTCAGATCTGTCTTCATGTTTTATTCTCATGATATTTCAACCTTTTAAGTTTCAGTATCTGGATTAACATGTATCATTATATGTTTTACATCCGGAAACCTGTGTTCCACATTACTATGTACAGTCTCCGCTATATTATGCGCATCTATCAAAGACATATTCTTATCTACTGCTATCTCTAGATCTACATATATTTTATTTCCAAACTGTCTGGTATGAAGCAGATCTATCTTACTAACGCCATCCTGTTCCAGAATAAAGCCTCTTAACTGTTCTTCAAATTCCTTTCCACCTGATGTATCAAGCATCTTTACTATTGCATCCTTTGATATATCAAATGCAACCTTAAGTATAAATAAACAGATTATCAGACTGGCTATCGGATCCATTATCGGAAAACCAAGTTTAGCCATTCCAATTCCTACAAAGGATCCTACAGATGATAAGGCATCAGAACGATGATGCCAGGCGTCTGCCCTGAATGCAGAAGAATTCATCTCTTTGGCATAATGCATCGTATACCAGAACATACCTTCTTTTACAACAATAGAGACTATAGCTGCGATAAGCGGAAGTATAGTCGGAACAGAAAGCTCTTCATTTGAAATAATTTTTTGAATCCCGGAATACCCGATACCGATTCCTGTCCCTGCCAGTATAATTCCAAGAATAAGCGATGCCACACATTCAAGTCTCTCATGTCCATAAGGATGATTTTCATCTTCAGGCTGTCTGGAGATTAATACCCCAAAATATGCAACTATTGTGGCAAATACATCAGACAGTGAATGAACTGCATCCGAAATCATCGCACCTGACTTTCCCAAAATTCCGGCTATAAGCTTAAATGCAGCTAAAAATATATTTCCCCAAATACCTACCCGGGACATTCTTTTAACAATCTGAGTTTCTTCCATTTTTAGAACTCCGTTAGCTCAATTTTCTGAGGTTTGCTACCACCATCTACTTCAGGAAATGAATTATTTTCCGAATCATACTTCATATATTGTGACCTTGTCTCCGAACCATACCAGTAATCATTTCTTATAGTACTTCCATCACATATATAGAGATAATATTCGTTTCCTGCAGCAAATGACCGATGAGGTCCAAAATCATTATGATAAATAATAAGATCCGTGAACTTGGTTTCGCTGGAATCATCTATTATGCCAATAAATAATTCATTAATTCCATCACCGTCAAGATCCTTTAATAAGTATCCAAACTTATTATTCTTATCCTTCTGTTCATCACATATTGTATAATTTGCAGGCGCATTTTTCCAGTCAGTTGCAAATCCCTCTCTGTAGAAATCAATAGTTTCCTCATACCAGTTTTCAGGAATCTTCTTTTTACATCCTGATAAACAAAAAGCAAAAAAACAAATTAATAGTAATACAAATACTTTCTTCACCATAAACCTCCACTTAATTCAAATACTTATCAAATCCTAATTAGAAACGACTTCATAAATAATACCTTATAATATCACAAATCAGAAGTCTTTTGTTAACTTTTCTATAAAACTACTATTGCTTTCCCTTTTCCAGCATAGGCTTTGCAAACTTCTCATTAAACAGATCAATAAGCGGCCCCATGAAAAATGCCGTGATAATGGTACCTACTCCTGCGATAGTCGGGATTTTGCCGATTGCATTTCCAGCTATAACAAATAAGATACAACCTATTATTACACATACAAGATCGGTGCAGATTCTTATGTATTTGAACTTACCCAATTTCCATTTGTTTGCCATTACTATTGCTACCGCATCGTAAGTCGAAACACCAAGGTCAGCCGTCATGTAAAGGGATGAACCAAAACAGATAACTACTATGCCGATTATCAGGCAAACTACTCTAACTATCATGGATGGATCCGGTATCATTTTCTGCAATAAATCATAGGTAAACTGTGTGATATATCCCAGCAGAAACAGATTAATAAAGGTAGCTATGCCGATATTATGTCTGTCTGCTATGATGCTGAAAATAAGCAGTACCACATTTACTATTACATACAGCGTTCCAAAATTAATAGGTATTAATGCATCCAGTCCACTCATCAAGGACTGAAATGGATCAACACCTAACGCTGCCAGTTTAAAAACTCCTACGCTTATTGCACAGATAATAACTCCAAAAAGAGACATAAATATACGTCTCTTTCGTTCATTTAAATAATTCAAAACTTTTGACATAATCTCTCCTGTAAGCTAAATAACTTTATATATATGACGTAGGTGTCAAAAGTA
>DOVG01000234.1:5039-7215 GCA_003520205.1 Lachnospiraceae bacterium | reverse complement strand
TAACTGCGGCTATGGCAGGGGGAACCGGAGTAAGAACTTTTCAGAAGAAATTTCCGGACCGTACCTTTGATGTTGGTATAGCAGAGCAGCACGCGCTTACCTTTGCGGCAGGACTTGCAAAGGGAGGGCTTATCCCTTTTGTTGCGATATACAGTTCATTTCTTCAGAGGGGCTATGATCAGCTGCTTCATGATGTGTGTCTTCAGAAGCTGCATGTTGTAGTTATGATAGACAGATCAGGAATAGTTGGTGAGGATGGAGAGACTCACAGTGGTATTTATGACACCGCATATCTGAGAAGTATTCCGAATCTTACGGTGATTGCACCAAAGGGAGCAAAGGAACTTGAAAAGGCTATGGAATACGCACTTGAATATGATGGACCGGTGGCTATAAAGTACCCTAAAGGACTAGCATATACAGGTCTGGATGATAAGAATATGCAGTTTATAGAGGGACGTTCTGAAGTAATCAATTTCAGTTCGCAGATTGGTAGATCTGATGTAAAGAGTCTGGCAATCTTTGCGGTTGGAAATATGGTTGAAAACGCTGTGAAAATCAGAGACAGAATAAAGGCTGAAAAAGGCTACGAACCCGAACTTATAAGTATGAGATTCATCAATCCTCTGGATACTGAAAGAATTCAGGAGACGATAAAAGATTTTGAAGTGATTGCCGTCATAGAGGAGTCCATATCCAGGGGAAGTATCGGAGAGGCTGTGGGCTATGAAATGGCTAAGCTTGGAATTGATGGAACTGAAGCAGATGATTCATCAGATATGGTAAGAACCAGACTGCTGCATTTTTGCATAGAGCAGGAGTCACTTCAGCATGGTAGTGTCAAGAAGATAAGAGAGATAGTAGGTCTTGATCCTGACAGCATATATGACAGGATCATAGATGCTATTCAGAAATGATGATTAAAGGATAATTATAAAATGAAAAAACGTCTGGATATTCTGCTGGTAGAAAAAGGACTTGCCGAATCAAGAGAGAAGGCAAAGACCATAATAATGTCTGGAATAGTCTATGTAGAAGGTGAGAAGGAAGATAAGGCAGGCAGCACATTTCCTGAAGAGGCTGAGATAGAAGTCAGAGGAAAGACACTTAAGTATGTAAGCCGTGGAGGTCTCAAGCTGGAAAAGGCCATGCAGAGCTTCCCTATAGAGTTAAGTGGTAAAGTATGTATGGATGTAGGAGCATCCACAGGTGGTTTTACCGACTGTATGCTGCAAAATGGTGCTGTAAAGGTATATAGTGTTGATGTGGGACACGGACAGCTTGCCTGGAGTCTCAGAAATGATCCTCGTGTCGTATGCATGGAGAAAACCAATATAAGATATGTGAAGCCTGAAGATATAGAGGAGTTAGTTGCATTTGCGTCTGTAGATGTATCCTTTATATCCCTTTCAAAGGTACTTCCGCCACTCAGAGACCTCATGTTGGATGATGCAGAATGTGTATGTCTTATCAAGCCTCAGTTTGAAGCAGGACGTGAGAAGGTCGGAAAGAAGGGCGTTGTACGAGAGAAGAGTACACATATAGAAGTTATAGAAAATGTTTTGGATTTTACAGTTGGTTCGGGATTTGAAGTTCTGGGGCTGGATTATTCTCCTATAAAAGGTCCGGAAGGAAATATCGAATATCTGATGCATATCAGAAAAGGTAAGTTAATTAGTACAGATGATGATAACAAAGTCTCATCAGAAAGTCTGAAAACAGAAATCCGTAGTCTCGTGGACAGGAGCCATGATACCCTGAAATAATATAGGTAACAGATATGAAGAAATGTAACAGCTTTGTCATAGTATCAAATGAATTAAAGGACGTAGGTTTTGCATACTCCAGACAGGCCGGTGAGCTGATAACAAAGAAGGGCCGCAAGGTTAAGTTCCATGAAGGAATCAATAAAGAGCCTGATGCCAATCTGTTTGATGACGCCGATGCTGTTATTGTAATGGGCGGAGATGGAACTATGCTCCGGGTGTCTCATTTGTTAAAGGGTAAGAATATTCCGGTTATCGGAATAAATCTTGGTAAGGTTGGATTTCTTACTGAAGCTGTGGCTGATGAGATGGAAAATGTCATAGACCGGCTTATAGCCGGGGATTATAAGGTAGAGCAGAGAATCATGCTAAAAGGCAGGGTTATCCAGAACTCTGAAGGAACCGTTAAT
>DOVG01000234.1:0-4902 GCA_003520205.1 Lachnospiraceae bacterium | reverse complement strand
GCTCTGAGACTAATAACTGTTGAGATATATGTAAATGGTAATTATTTCGATACCTGTGAAGCAGATGGTATTATGGTGTCAACTCCTACAGGTTCGACAGGATATAATCTTTCTGCCGGAGGTCCTATAGTAAAGGGGGACGCAAGGCTTATGGTGCTCACCCCTATATCACCTTTCTCTCTTTCCAGAAGAAGTGTTATCTTTGGAGCAGAGGATGTAATTACCATGAAGATACTGAAGAAGAGAGAGGATGCTCTTAGCAGCGGTCTATGTTCTTTTGACGGCGCAGATAACTATGATATGGAAGTCGGAAGCAGTGTTGAGATTAGAGTATCATCACATACATTTTCGGTTATTAAGCTCGACGATGCAAGTCTTTATGAGATACTTAGACAGAAAATAGGAGGTTGACGTGCTTGCAAATCTGCATATAAAGAATCTTGCTCTTATTGATGAGCTTGATATAGATTTTAGAGATGGACTGAATATACTTACAGGTGAGACCGGAGCGGGTAAGTCCATAATTATTGGTTCTATAGGCATAGGTCTGGGAGGACGTTTCGATACGTCTCTTCTTCGTGATGATTCGAAGGATGGTCTGGTAGAACTCATTTTTATAGTGGACAAGCATCTTTCGGAAGAATTATGTAAACTGGATATAGAAGTTCCTGAAGATGAAGTGGTAATATCCAGAAGATGTACAAATGGCAGAACCGTCAATAGAATAAATGATTCTACTGTAACTCTTGCGAAGCTTAAAGCAGTAAGTGAAAGGCTTATCAGTCTTCATGCCCAGCATGAACAAAGAACACTTCTTAAAGCTTCCAGACATTTGGAGCTTGTAGACAGTTATTCTAATGAGATACCTGAGCTTAAGACCAAAGTAAGTGACCTGTATCATTCATATAAAGAGATATGTGATAAGCTTGATGGAATGAGTCTGAATGAGCAGGAAAGAGTAAAACGTCTGGATTATATCAGATATGAGATAAATGATATCGAAAGTGCAAGACTTACAACTGGTGAGGATACAGAATTGGAAGCTCTGTATAAGAAGGCGAGCTCTGCTCAGGAGATAGCAGAGATAGTATCTGAGATAATGCAGCTTGTGGGAAATGAAAGTGATGATTCAGCACTTGGCAGAATATCCAGATCAGTAAGAATATCTCAGGAACTGACGAAACTCGATGAAGGAGCTGCAAAAATAGTTGGCACACTGATAGATATCGAAGGTCTTGCCAATGATTTTGTTGCAGAGCTTGAGCGTTATGCCTCTGATATGGAGTTTGAACCTGAGACTCTTAGAGAAACAGAAGAAAGACTTAATCTTATAAATACGCTTAAGAGCAGATATGGAAGAACTATTGAGGATATTCTGGAGTCATGCGAAGCTCTGAAGAAAGAGGAAGAGGAACTTGCTTCGTATGATGAAGTTATAGCTGATCTTAAGAAGAAAAAGATAGATATTTATAACGAATTAAAGAAGAACTGCGATAAGCTTTCGAAGGTGAGAAAAGAAACTGCAAAGAAGCTTACAGCAGATATATCTGAAGCCATGAAAGAACTTAATTTTAATGACGTCAGATTTGATATGGCTTTTGAAGAGGTGGAACCGGGGGCAAATGGAGCAGATAAAGCCGAATTTATTATATCCACTAATATAGGCGAACAGATGCGTCCACTGGTTGATACTGCATCAGGTGGAGAACTTTCTCGTATCATGCTTGCAATTAAATCCGTTGTATCTGAAGCAGATGATACACCTACGCTTATCTTTGATGAAATCGATGTGGGAATAAGCGGAATAACTGCCGAGAAGGTAGGAAGAATGATGCAGAAGTTAGGAGAGAAGAGGCAGGTAATAGCTATAACACATTTGCCTCAGATAGCTGCAGCTGCAGATACTTCTTATGTGATAGAGAAGGAAGTTGTTGGAGAAAAGACTATCACGGGAATAAAACAGCTGGATGAAGAAGGTAGAGTTAAGGAGCTTGCAAGACTTCTGGGAGGAGAAAATGTCTCCGAGAGTATAATCAAAGCAGCTCAGGACTTATTGGACAAAAGAAAAACCAATAAGTAATTAATAAACAGAGGGTTATAAATGATTGAAACGATAGCCAGAATCAATCTCATGGTAAATGAGGTTTTAAAGATAAAGAAGAACAGGCTGACACCGGATGTTCTTACAGGAAATGAACGTCGTATCAGCCTTGTGTCAGGTATATATGGTGATGAACTGCAGGGGCAGTTCGTATGTTATGAGGTTACCAGAAGAATCAAGGAGAATTACAAATGCCTGAAGGGGATTGTGGATATATATCCGGCCATTAATCCTATGGCCATGGAAGCTAAGACGAGAGAGATACCTGGTTCGGAGCTTGATATGAATGAGCTGTTTCCGGGGGCAAAGAGTGGTGCAATAGGTGAGTATGCAGCTAATTGTCTTATAGAAGATCTAGTTAGTGATGCAGATGGTCCTAAGACAGAATTCTGTCTTGATATTCATGGAAGTAATATATATCTGAATGAGATACTTCAGATCAGAATGAATGATGATAATATCGATAAGCTGATGCCATATGCTACAAAACTGAATACCGATATGGTTTGGGTTCATCCTTCCAATCAGGTAAAGGGAGGAAGTCTCGTGTATGAGCTTAATAAGCGTGGAGTGGTAGCATGTGTTACAGAATCCTGCTCAGCTTATCGTATCAGTCAGACCTATGGAAACAGACTGGTTGATGGTATATTCTCATTGATGCAGTATATGGGCATATGGGATGGAGATATACCTGCAGTAAAACATCCTATGGTTGCATTTGACAGTCATATGTCTTACATTAATTCAGAGACAAGTGGTATATTTATACCAAATGTAAAACTCAGTGAACGTGTTGACGCAGGTATGAAGATAGGAAAGGTCGTGGATGTTCTGACAGGCTCCGATCAGGAGATAGTATATGCTCCGAAGAGTGGTATGGTATGTGCCATAAGAGAATATCCATCTATAGAAGTCGGATCACTCCTTGCAAGAATAGTAGGAGGTGAATCGTGAGACAGAAGATACTTTTTTCGTATGAAACACCTTTCTGTGGTGAGCATAATATCTATGGTTATATATATGGAGCCGGTTCCTATTCAGAGCCCATGCAGGCAGAAAATAGTGCTGTTATAGTTGGTGCAATGAGGGGAAATGAGCATCAGCAGCTTTACATATGTTCACGCCTCTCCAAGAGGCTGTCAGAGCTTGAGGAAGCTGGAGATATAGTTCCCGGTAAATCAGTAATGGTTGTTCCGACTGTTAATTACAGTGCTCTTAATGCAAGTCATAAATACTGGCTTTCTGATGATTCTGATATCAACAGAGAATTTCCGGGTAATCCGAATGGACCTGCAACCAGCAGACTTGCATATGCGCTTATGGAAGAATTTAAGACTTATTCCTATGGAATACAGTTTCCGTCTTATTATATGAGGGGGCGGTTTATACCTCATGTCAGGATGCTTAAAACAGGGCATGAGAGTCCGAATCTTGCAAATCTGTTTGGTCTGCCATTTGTTATGCTTAATACAGCCCGTTCATTTGAGGAAGGAACACTTAATTATAACTGGCAGATGTCAGGAACTGAAGCTTTCTCGCTTTATTCAGGAGGTACAGAGCGGATAAATGAGGAATATGCTGAAGTTGCTATAAGTGCAGTATTAAGATTTCTTTCAAGAATGGGAATAATAAGGTATAATAGCATGGGTGGAAATATATCCACCGTTATGGATGAGGAAGAAATGCAGAGTATCAAGTCAGAGGCTGCAGGCTTCTTCAGAAGACTTACAAATGTAAATCATGAAGTTAAACGTGGTGATTTACTTGGTGAAATAGTTGATCCTATGGATGGACATATACTTAGTGAAGTCAGATCACCATCAGATGGAATCATTTTCTATATGCAGGATGATCCTCTGATTTATCAGAATGTAACCATCTTCAGACTTATCAAGAAGGTTCATAAATAGCAAACAATGAAATTTATATACATATTAAGGAGATTATCATGAGTGTAAGAAGAATCTACGTGGAGAAAAGACCAGACTATGCAGTTCGTGCAGATGAGCTGACAAATGAATTCAGGAACTACCTGTCTCTATCTGATGTAAAGGTAAGAGAACTTGTCAGGTATGATGTGGAGAATCTGACTGATGAGGTTTTTGAGGAGGCGATTGTCACAGTATTTTCAGAGCCTCCGGTAGATATAGTTTACAAGGAGGAATTTCCTTATACTGAAGATGAATTTGTTTTTTCTGTTGAATATCTTCCGGGACAGTTCGATCAGAGAGCTGATTCAGCTGAGCAGTGTGTAAAGCTTCTTGATGATTCATCAGAGCCTATTATAAGATCTGCTGTTACATATGCTGTATCAGGAACTCTTAGTGAAGAGGATAAGAAAGTTATAGAGGCTTATGTAATCAATCCTGTTGAGTCAAGACTCGATAATGGCGCAAAACCTGAAACACTTGTTGCAGTTTATGATGAGCCAGAAGATGTTAAGGTAATGGATAATTTCTGTTCTATGCCAGAGGAAGACTTTAAGGCGCTTTATGACAGCCTTGGACTTGCTATGACATTTAAGGATTTCCAGCATATAAGAAATTATTTTTCTGCAGAAGAGCATAGAGATCCTACTATGACAGAAATCAGAGTTCTGGATACATACTGGTCAGATCACTGTCGTCATACTACATTTGCAACTGAACTTACAGACATCAAGTTTGATGAAGGAAAGTATAAGGCAGCTATCGAGGGTACATTTAAGAAATATCTCGAAGATGCTGCAGAGATAAATGCCGGTAGAGACGATAAGTTTACATGCCTTATGGACATTGCTCTCATGGGTATGAAGAAGCTTC
>DOVG01000164.1 GCA_003520205.1 Lachnospiraceae bacterium | reverse complement strand
AAGGTATGGGAGTGCCGTAACTGCGGACATATCGTAGTTGGAACAAAGGCACCGGACGTTTGTCCTGCCTGCAACCATCCACAGAGCTTCTTCGAAGTACATGAAGAAAATTACTAAATTATAAGAGATATACCAAGGGGCAATGCCCCTTGGTATTTTTTTGATAAGTGACGCTCGGATACTTGCATTATTCCTGAAAAATGATAAAATCTTGTCTATGTTGAAAAATTATAAAAAAGGACTTCTGGCGGGTATTCCGATTGCTCTCGGGTATCTGTCGGTGTCATTTACATTTGGTATAATTGCAATTAAATATGGACTTACATGGTGGGAAGCTGCGCTGATATCAATGACAAATGTTACTTCAGCCGGACAGTTTGCCGGTGTACAGCTGATGGGGACTCCGGGCTTATGGCTGGATATGCTTCTGGCAGAGATGACCATTAATATCCGTTATTCCTTTATGTCTATAGCGCTCTCACAGAAGCTGGATAAAAAGTTCAGCGGCATCTGGAGATGGATTCTGGGATTCACCATCACTGACGAGATATTTGCAGTAGCTGTGTCAGAGGAAAATGTTACGAGATCGTACTTTGCAGGTCTGTCTACACTTCCTTATATAGGCTGGTCTGTGGGTACTATACTTGGGGCTATTATGGGAAATGTACTTCCTCAGAGTGTTATGAGTGCTCTTGGACTTGCTATCTATGGAATGTTTGTAGCAATAGTAGTACCTGTTATGAAGACTGAAAAACCAGTTGTATGGACTGTGATTCTGGCAGCGATTTTATCAAGTTGTTTTACATATATTCCGAAGCTGTCACATTTGTCAAGTGGTTTAGCGATAAGTATATGTGCTATCGTAAGTGCAGGAATTATGGCATACTTACGTCCGGTAGAAGATGATTCGGGAGTGGCAGATGATAGTGAAGGAGGTGCAACATGAGTATAGCGACCTTCTTTATATACCTGGCTATTATGGCGGTATCTACTTACCTTATAAGGGTTATTCCTTTTGTGCTGGTAAAGCATCAGATAAAGAATACATTTATCAGATCATTCTTACACTATATACCATATGCAGTTCTTACAGCTATGACTATACCGGCTATTTTTACGGCTACATCAAGTGTAATATCGGCAGCTGTTGGTTTTGCTGTTGCGTGTATACTTGCGCTTAAGAACAGGAGTCTTACAACTGTTGCACTCCTTGCCTGTGTCTCGGTATATGTTACTGAACTCATTATCTCTTTAGTATAAAGGGTAAATGCATGAATAAATTACTTATTCTACTCTTCCTGTTTTCTTCAGGAAGTGTAACCGGCTGGGTTATCGAGCTTTTCTTCAGAAGATATCTTGACCCGGTTGAGAGAAAAAAGAAAAAATGGGTTAATCCGGGTTTTTTTGTCGGTCCGTATCTTCCTATATACGGAACCGGTCTTATTGTGTTGTACCTTTTGGGACACATATCATTTCCCAGCATAGGAAATGAACATCCTGTTCTCGAAAAACTGATTATCTTTGTTATCATGGCTGCATGTATGACTTTTGTGGAATATGTGACCGGAATCATATTTATTGAGCATATGCATCTGCAGTTATGGGATTATTCTACATATTGGGGAAATATCAAGGGGGTTATATGTCCGCTGTTTTCCCTTTTCTGGTATGCGCTTGCGGCATTTTATTATCTGGTGCTGCATCCTCAGGTCAATAATGCACTTGAATGGTTATCTAAGAATCTCGCTTTTTCATTTTTTATAGGATTTTTCTATGGCATTTTCTTTCTCGATATCATTTATTCATTCCAGCTGATGGTAAAAATCAAGTCTCTTGCCGATGAATATCAGGTAGTCGTAAAGTATAATGCTTATAAGAGTAAGCTGATAGATATAAGAGAAGAGGCAAAGGAGAGAAGCTATTTCTTCTTCTCTTCAAGACTCAGCTCCATATCACCGAGAGAAGTATTTGACAGATACAGGGAGAATTTTTCTGTTAAAAGAATAGTCATGAATCCTATAATGAAAGTGGCGGATAAGGTTAAGAAAAAGGACTGATATCATTTGCAATAGATATGAGAGTCATGGTAAAATAAATAAGTTAAGGTTAAAACAAAGAAAAGGAACTCTGGAAAATGAAATTTATTCATATAGCAGATGTTCATCTGTTTGCAACTCCTGATAAGGACAAGCCATGGGGTGAACATAGAACTGCCGAAATAGAAGAAACCTTTGACAAGGTAATAAATGACTGTAATGAGAAGGATATAGATCTTCTTCTTATCGCTGGAAATCTCTTTGACAGATCGCCATCGGTTGATGATCTTATCTTTGTTGATGAAAAGCTTTCCCGTCTGACAAAGACAAGAACTATCATTCTGTCAGGACCTGATGATTATATTCCGCCTGAAAGCGAAAGCGCATCATATAAGTTTAACTCAAGAACTGTTATGCTTCCACCGGACAGAACTACAAATGCTTATCTGAGAGGTATAAATACCTGTGTAACAGGCTTTAGCTATGGAAAGCCTGAATATAGAGAGCGAATCATAGAGAGTATAGATCCTGGCAGGCAGGATGCTATTAATATAATGATTGCTTCAGGTGGTGACAAACACCATATGCCATTTAAAAAGGATAAGATAGCAGCAAAAGGCTATGATTATGTAGCGATGGGATATGTCAGAAGACCTGTTCATATTCTTAAGAACAGGATGGCTTACGCCGGTTCGCCTGAACCACTGGGACCGAAGGAGACAGGGCGTCACGGTTATGTTATCGGTGAGATAAATGATGAAGGAACTTCTATCAGCTGGTGTCCTATAGCAAAAAGAAATTACATAGATGTTAGTATTACCATGAGTCCCGAACTGTCAGCTGATGAGGTTGTAAGAAACCTTGAGAATAAGATGCTTAAGCTGGGTAATGAGAATATTTACAGTATTACTCTTAAAGGTTTTTCAAAGGATAATACGAATCTGGATCTGTCCAGAATAAACAGCAGATTTAATATATATGAATATCTGAATATGACGATATCAGATGAAGATGAGCGGATACTTCGTGTTGAAAATGAGAACAACATGATGGGAAGCTTTATAAGAGAGGTAAATGAAAGCTATACTCTGACGGAAAGTGTAAGAAGCAGAGCACTCAGGTATGGCATGGAAGCATTAATACTGGCAGGAGATGAAAGATAGATGTATCTGACTAAACTCTTAGTAAGAGATTTTGGTAAATTTCATAATAAAGGAATGGATCTTGAAGCAGGAATCAATCTTATCATAGGAAAACCTGAAAGTGGTAAGTCTACTCTTAGGGATTTTCTGATTGGAATGATTTATGGTATCCCGAGACGTGAGGGTATAACCAGAGTAAGATCCAATTACGAGTTGAGAAAACCTGTAGATGGAAATGGTTATTCCGGTACAGCATATATAAAGGATGAGGATAATACATATCTCGTGGACAGAACATTTCTTGCCGGTGCGAAGAAGGCTTCTGTTCTGGATGTTGGTTCAGGAAGAGAAGTGAGGCTCGAGTATAATGATACTCTGAGTGGTACACTCTGCAAGACAGATAAGAACACCTATCTGGATACCAAATGTATTATAGAGTCTGATGAATATGAAGTTAAGACTGATATGAAGAAGTATCTTACGAATATCACTCTTACAGGAACTGCGAATATCAATAAGACCGAGGCGATAAAGTATCTTGAAAATGAGAAGAAGAATCATATACCTCGACCACTTATCAG
>DOVG01000189.1 GCA_003520205.1 Lachnospiraceae bacterium | reverse complement strand
TACCTGATTTACAACAAGTGTTTGAAAATCTTGTCGATTATACTGAACCCATCTGTCAAGCTATTGATGCTGAAAAAGCCAGTATGACTATTTTTGATTCATCTGGTATAGAGGCATATGTCACTGAAAACAACCCTAAATACGCTAATAAGATAATCAAGCAACTAAAGGCCTATGCAAAAGCTATGAATTATAACTCCAGTTTTGATCCTTATAAAGCCGCTTATTCTTCTATGCCTTCACACGCAGCTACAAATGAAAATATCAAACAACTCTATGTTGACGGGCATTTCTGCTATGTTTATAAGATTGGCATAGTTACCAATGGTCTTGGAATTGTTCGTCACCTAAACCTTTATAATCAAGACTTTCTAGAATCACATCCCGAACTTATCCCAAACAAGAAATCTGATTCTCCTGATGAAGATAAAGCTATTCATGATGCTAGATTGCTTATCCCTACTTTATCTGATTTCTTTAAAGCACATCCTCTTATTAATCCCAAAACATTTCTTGGTGATGCAGCATTTGATAGTACACTCATCTATAAAGAGCTGCTAAACGGCGGCTCATTGGGAATCGATGAATCCGGCAAATTAAAACACTTTGAAAAAGCATATATCCCATTAAACTCCCGTTCTTCACTTTCAAAAGAAAGTGATTGTCCTATAAACGAAAACGGAATTCCATGTTGCCCTAAAGACCCAAAATCAGAAATGAAATCAGAAGGAAAAACAATGACAAAATCAGGGATAATCAAATATAAATTTGTTTGTCCCAAGATGATCTGGGATTATAATCCTGAAACTCAACGAGCACACCGAAAATGTACTTGTGAAAATCCATGCACCTCATCAAAATGTGGACGAATGTATTACATATATCCTGAACAAAACCTTCGTGCCTATCCCGGAACCATTCGCGGAACAGATGAATGGGATAACACCTATAAAACAAGAACATCTGTAGAAAGATCTATTAACCACTTCAAAGATAGTTTCTGTTTAGCAGGAAGGAAGACTCAAAACGAGGAAACATTACATGCTGATTTAATACTCGCAGGAATAACTCAACTGATAACAGTAGTCTTAGCTGATGCCATTCACCAACATCAATTCATTCGTAGCCTTAAACCATTAATAACTGCATAAAGCTGATATCCAACATTAGTTGGTGCTTTTAGTGTGCCTATAATTGCTTCAAATCTTAGTCATCTTGCCATAGCAAGATGACTTCCTTGTTTTTAATCGAGATTGTGGAACTCGGAACGAGTTTCGCAATTACCTAATTTTGATGACATTTTTTTGATGACATACGGATTGCTTCGTTTCTGCGAAACTCCCGCAATCCTAGAAACATTCGGAAACCGTTGATTTACTTCGTAATCGATGACTTTTGTGCCATATCTCCTTCGGAGATATGCAAGCCTTGCTCGCAAGTCTTGGTTCTGCTTCGCAGAACGCATCCTTCGGATCGTCGATTACTTCGTAATCGATGACTATGTCATCATACTTTAAATATTTATAATATGCAACATTTTATTCCTGAGATGTTTTCATACTATCAAGCTTTTTCTTCTTATACGCTTTCCATTCATGCTTTTCTATAGCCGTCCTGATTTCTTCCATCATGTTGTTATAGAAATACAGGTTATGCATTACAGCAAGTCTTAGTCCAAGCATCTCATCTCTCTTTAAAAGATGTCGTATATAGCTTCTTGAATATCTCTTGCATACAGGACAGTCACAGGTTGGATCTATCGGGCTTTCATCCAGCTCATATTTCTTATTCTTGAGATTCAGTTTACCCTGATTCGTATAAACCTGACCATGTCTTCCATTTCTTGTCGGATATACACAATCGAAGAAGTCTACTCCTCTATCTACTGCTTCAAGTATATTCTCCGGCGTACCGACTCCCATCAGATATGTCGGTTTTTCCATTGGCAGATAAGGAACAGTTACATCAAGCACATGGTACATTTCCTCATGAGACTCACCAACAGCCAGACCGCCTATAGAATATCCCGGAAGATCCAGTTCAGAAATTCTTTTGGCATTCTCGATACGAATATCATCATACACCGCACCCTGATTGATTCCAAATAGCATCTGATGTTTATTAATAGTGGTATCAAGAGAATTCAGCTCATTCATTCTTTTGACGCATCTCTCCAACCATCTTTCTGTTCTTTCAACCGACCTTACTACATATTCTCTTTCAGCTTTTGCCGGAGGACATTCATCAAATGCCATAGCAATAGTAGACGCCAAGGCAGACTGAATATTCATGCTTTCTTCAGGTCCCATAAATATCTTTCTTCCATCTATGTGAGAACTGAAGGTTACTCCTTCTTCACGGATATTTCTGAGCTTAGCAAGAGAGAAAACCTGAAAGCCTCCCGAATCAGTAAGAATAGGCCGGCTCCAGGTTGTAAACCTATGGAGCCCGCCCATTTTATATACTATATCTTCGCCGGGTCTTACGTGCATATGATATGTATTGCACAGCATGACCTCTGTTTTTAATTGTTCTAAGTCCGCTGCAGAAAGAGCACCTTTGATAGCTGCCGCAGTAGCTACATTCATAAAAACTGGTGTTTTTATAGTTCCATGCACGGTTTCAAAATCAGCTCTTTTTGCAAGACCATCTCTTGTGATAAGTTTATACATTATTGTTCCTGTGCAAGTGTGACCTCGACAGTGGCTTTATCATAATTACCCATGGTATCTGCTCTGTATACCACAAGTTCTACTTTGTCTCCGGCCTCACATTTCCTTAACTTTTTCTGGATATCTTCAACAGTATATACTTCATCGCCATTAAATTCAACTATTATATCACCATAATGAAGCCCACTTTTATCAGCAGGTGAACCAGGTTCCACCTCTTTAATATATATACCTTCAGGGAATCCATATATCTGTGAATACTCTTTGCTTATTCCTTCGCCGCTAATTCCTATGTATGCATTTCCCTTCTGAGTTCCTGCAATAATATCATTGATTATAATCATTGCATTGTTTATAGGAATAGAGAATCCCATACCTTCGACTGTACTATCTACATACTTAACAGAATTAATACCTATCAGCTGACCGCTTGAATTAATCAGGGCACCACCACTGTTACCTGGATTTATTGCGGCATCTGTCTGGATAAATGTACCATCTGAATCTTCAATACTTCTATCAAGAGCACTTATATATCCAACTGTAACTGACTGACCATATCCAAGAGCATTACCTATTGCTATAGCCGGTTCTCCAACCTGAAGCGAATCCGAGTCACCTACTGTAGCTACTGATATCGCATCCTTTGTAGAATCCTTCATATCACTCTTATTAACGGCTACAACAGCTATATCTGCATCTTCATCATATCCCTTTACCGAAGCAGTAACCATCTCACCATCATTAAATCCGACATTAATTTCTTCCGCTCCGGCTATAACATGACAGTTAGTTGCTATAAAAAGAGTATTATCATCCTGACCTATGATTATACCTGATCCGGCTCCCGTAACAGCTCTGTCATAGCTTTGGAAGAAATACTGAACTGATTCAGTAGCCGCTGTTGTAATAGAAACTATGGAAGGCTGAGCAGACTTTACTATCTCTGCTACATCATAGGAAAGAGTTTTTCCACCTGCTGAATTTACTACAGGCTGTGTCTTTACACCACTCGATGTATCCGAATCACCGGTACTTACTGTTTCAGAAGCACTGTCCTTTGAAGCATATTCACGAAGCTTGTCTGTACCGATATCTATTCCCTGAAATACTCCTCCGGCCACAAGTCCGAATACAGCAGCGATAACTGCTGTTCTGGCAACCTTTACACCAAATCCTGTGCTTTTAGTTTCTGCTTTTTTAGGTTTATTATCAACTTTTTGTCTTACATCTTTTCCAGGAGAGTCTGACTTTTCACTATGTGTATATGGCGAATTATAACTATAGCCTGATGCCTGATATACGGGACTGACCTGCTTATAGTCCATTCCATGTACACCTGAATAACCACCATTATAGCTACTATCACCTGCATTACCTTGTTCATTTAATCCATTAATTCTGTTGTCTAAATCTGACATTTAAAACACTTCCTCTCGTCTTAACCTAGTCTTTTGTTTTATGTATATTAATATAATTCCAAAATGTGTCACTTCTGTGTTATACTTATTTTGCATTTTTTAACATTTTGTAACAAAAATCGTTAATAGTTTTGATGCAATTCTGACGCACCAAAGTGTCTCGATATCTAAGTAAATATAAGGATTAGCAGGTGAGCATATGTTTAGAATCTGGGGAAAAATAATCAAAGAAAATCATCTTATCAAAGATAGCGTAATATGCCTTGAAGGGCACGATATGACACGTACTCATAAAGTATATAAAGCACTCGAAATGTTAGCTGATGAATTCGATCTGGCAGTACCAATATGGCTTGATTCAAATAAAAAGGAATTTATAAACCATGCCAGAACCAGATTCGATAAAAGTAACTTTATGGAATCAATAGACTTTGATTATCTTGATTTTCAGGTTATCGAAGAAGATCATATCTGGGAATAATCTTAGACCACTCTTTTATCTAACAGTCGAATGTCCGAACGTCCTGCTGTTTTTTCAGTTATTTCTTTCACAGCTTCTTCAGCATATATGTCAGGAATTGTAAGCTTAATAATTACATTTTCCGTATACTCTACATCCATCAGGACATTCTCTTTAGTTTCCAGCAGAAATCTCACTTTATCATAATCCGAATATGGAAGGCTTATTTCATATATAGCACATAATGCAACCACCTTAGTCTTAGCAGCCTTTACCGCTTCGGACGCAGCTTCTGTATAAGCTCTTACAAGACCTCCTGTCCCCAGAAGAGTCCCACCGAAATAACGTACAACTGTTATAAGTATATTTTCTACAGACGAGTTCGTAATCACATCAAGTATCGGTTTTCCTGCTGTACCACCCGGCTCACCATCATCAGAAAACTTGAGTCTCGGATTCTTATCACCTATGCTGTATGCATAACATACATGTCTCGCAGAATAATGCTGCTTACGTATACTGTTTACGATTGTAGCAGCCTGTTCTTCGCTATCAACGTAGTGAGCAGCCCCAAGAAAACGGGATTTTTTTATTTCTATTTCCGATGTTCCGGTTTCTAATATAATCCTTCTATCCATACCCAATCCTTATATATGACATAAGCTTCTTCACTTCAAAAGAAAGACCTGCAACAGGCAGGTCTTAATCTCAGTTTAATATCTTGGATATCTCATCCATAAATGTATTTACATCTTTAAACTCCCTATATACGGAAGCAAATCTTACATAAGCTACACCATCAAGATCCTTGATCTTATCCATTACGATACTTCCTATAACAGAACTGTCGACCTCTCTTGTCTCCATGTTATATATCTCAGACTCTATCTCGTTTACACAGGACTCTATCCTCTCCATAGATACAGGTCTTTTATGACAGCTTCTGATGATTCCCTGCATCAGCTTCTCTCTGTCATAAGGTTCTCTGGACTTATCCTTCTTTATTATCATAAGAGGTATAGCTTCAACCTTCTCATATGTAGTAAAACGCTTGCCACATACATCGCACTGACGTCTGCGTCTTATAGCAGAATTATCATCTGCCGGTCTGGAATCAATAACTCTTGTATTATCATCACCACAATATGGACACTTCATGGAGAATCCTCCTTAGTATTATTATCGACAACTTACTTTACCATAATTTGCGTAAAGATTCAACCCAAACCCCTATATATTGTTGATTTTTTTATCATATTTTTTGCCATACACATCATCATTTGCAATATTATTAATAATGATATATCATGACATAAGTGTCAAAAGTCAAACTGCGTTCCTGCTTGCAGG